>JAFDCA010000057.1 GCA_019313025.1 Deltaproteobacteria bacterium | reverse complement strand
CTGGATTCACAGAAACCGGTTGTCGTTTACTGTGCAAGCGGGGGCCGTAGTCTGGCGGCGGCTCAACTTTTATCCGGCCTGGGCTTCAATGAAATTTACAATCTTCAGGGCGGCATTAAGGCTTGGCAGGGCCAGAAAGCTTCGGGGCCGAAGGAGTTAAACCTCGATCTGGTGAGCGGTGATGAAACACCGTCTGCAATGATTGCGTTGGCCTATAGCATGGAGATGGGGCTCGGCATCGTATACCTGAAAATGATTGAACGGTCAGATGATTCTGAGGTTCAAAGTTTGCTCGCAAAGCTGGCCGACATCGAAACCCTTCACAAAAAAAGACTCTTTGAAATACTTGCCGAGATCGATTCTCCGATCACCGACACGGATGCTTATGAGGCCGACCTGCGGTCGTCGATTCTCGAGGGCGGTTTTGGTCTGGATGCTTTCATCAAAGAAAATGAATCATTTTTCGGCTCCGTGCAGGGTATCCTCGATCTGGCGATGATGCTGGAAACCCAGGCACTGGACCTATACTTGCGATTTGCCGAGAAAAGTGCCAATAAACGAACGCAAAACATTCTTTTTTCAATTGCGGATGAAGAAAAAGCGCATCTCAGTTCTTTAGGTGATTTGATGGATAAAAAGATTTAGCTTGTTCACATGACTGTAGTCCAATCCAGCCATGGCCAGGACGATGCGTGAATTCACATAGGGCAGCGCCCCCGCAATCCTATAACCGCCTTCCAGAACGGCAATATCGGTTTTTATTAGAGGGTTGAGTTGCGCTTTGAGTTCAATTTTGCTGTTAAAAGGGGTGTCATATTTGCTATGGTGGTTACCCTCCGTGCTTCACCATTATCGCAACATGGTAAATAACAAACGGAATTACCAGCGATTTTTCCTTGTTCAATACCGGCACGCCGATTTCCTTGAGCTCTTCAAAGAAATGAGGCTGTAGGTTCTCACCTGACGAAATTAATTTGTTTTCACTGTGGCAAACCCTTTGACAGCCTGAGGCAGAACGATTATGGTTTAAAATCCATTAAAACATAGATTGCTCGATTGAAGCCTATTTAACGTTTGTCCTTTTAAAGGGCTCAAATCTTATCGCTTGTTGATCTTACACGGGAGGATATGATGAATCTTGAAAACACTGCAAAAAAAATGGCGGAAATGATGCATAAAGGGGAAGTTGCACCCTGGAAAGCTGAACAGGTCGCCCAAAAGGAGGGCCTTTCGACACCGAACAATATTGCCATTGCAGCCATGGCGCGGCGCATGTTTATCGAAGAAAAAAGCAGCCATAAATTTTGCCACATTGTTCTTCCTGAAAAACCCTATCAGATTGCCTACCGTTGCCCTAAAGATAGAACGCTCTGGACCCTGGCCGCAGATGATAACGATGTGAATTGTGGACTCTGTGGCACGTCATTGGAAATTCTGGACGATGAGAACCGTTACAGTCCCTTTGTCAATAATTATATCGGTGGGGTGGAGGACTATTATAGCTATGCCGGGGAAGTCACTGTTGGCGGAGAGGTTGAAAAAACATTTCAAAATATTCTCTGCTGGGGACCGGGAGTCGGGCATTTGGGTATTAGTGTTGGATGCTTCAAGCTCAACCGATACGGTCCCATTGAAGTCAAAGTCTCAAATTGGGGGTGCGCCGCTAGAAATTTAGCATTTGTGTTTGACTCTGAAGATGAACGTGAAAAGGCGAAAATACTGATCAAAGAAAACCTACCCGATATTATTCCCCAAATCACGAGCGCCCATCTCAGCGAATGGCATGGAGAGGTGTATGATGTCGATTTTTTATATAAGCAACATCATATGGATCGCATTCTGCACTGCTGTTTTTACACCCGGTTCTCCGATCACCGGGGTCACGGCCAGACTTCCCACGCAGTCGGAATGGCCAAGAATTTTATTGATGATTTAATTAAAAAGAAAAATATCAACTGCCGCTTATCGGTTGTGGGGATGGGAAGAGACGGCGATCTCAAGCCATCTCCTCGAAACAGACGCGGACGATATGTTTCCGCCCAGCAAGTTATCCCCATTAAAGACTACGAAAAAATTATTGGGCGACCGATCGATGATTTTCTTTCCTACATCGAGCTCGATCGACAAGGTGTTTTGGAAGAAATTGGTTGGCCGGCATATACCGGAATGGGGGGAGAAATTATTCCAGCCTTTTATCGAACGATGAAAAACAATCCCCGGCCCTACCTGGTCTCCTGTTTACAAAAGGTTTACGCTTACACCCGGGGTAACGACCTGATTTTTGGTGTCGAGCTACCCAACATTGAAGTCGGCATTACGTCAAGCCCGGAGGGCATTATTTCTCCAATGGCCAGAGAAGCATTAAAGATCGCCGACATCCACAGTGCCAAAGAATACGCGGCCGCGGTTGCTGCTGTTACCCTCGGAGGTGAATTCAATTTTAGCACTCTGCATGTTCAGGAAAGGATGTATACCGGAAGGTAAATGCGCCTGTTAACAAAAAAGATTTCCTATCTATCCGGAGAAATAAACGTTCCCGGGTTTTTCTGTTTGCCGGAGAATCAGACCTCCTGTCCTGCAGTACTCATTTTTCATGGCAGCGATGGCTTCAAGCCCAATCATGAAGCAATTGCTCGGAAGTTGGCCAAAGAAGGACTTGCGGCATTAGCGTTGAACTGGTTTGGCGGCGAGTCTGAACGATCTCATTGGGACACGATTCAGGCAGAAGATATTTTGCAGGCAGTGTCCTTTTTAAAGCAACAACCAGCGGTTGATTCGGATAGATTGGGGCTGATCGGCTTTAGCAGGGGCGGTGGGCTGGCGCTCATCATGGGATCAATGATTCGCCAAACCAAAGCGATCGTCAACTATTTTGGATTGACGTCATGGAGAAGGGGGATGGAAGAATTTCGGCATTTATCCTTGAGCCCAACTAATCACCTGAATTTTGTAAGCCAAATCGAATGCCCCATCCTTTCTTTTCATGGGGACATGGATACAGTTGTACCCGTGGAGGACACCCTTTATTTGGATGCGATCTGTCGCAGGTTCGGCGTCGATCACCAGCATATTATTTATCCCGGAGTAAATCATTCGTTTATCTGGCCGGGTGATAAGCATGACATAATGGCGCATCGTGATTCATGGGATAAAACGTTGAAGTTTCTTAAACAAAATTTGAAGCGCCATTAATGTATGTAATAACGCATTATGGGATTGATCACCGCGTCAGTGGAAAACAAGAAATCAAAATGGTATCGGTCCGACGAAATGGAACGGGTTTAAGAAGCCTAGCTTAATGCAGTTTTGTAATTCTTCATTTTTTTGAAATTTTATGCTTATAATCTGTAAAGTTAATATGCCAACCAACATCAAATAATGGTCCAGCTTAGGATCTCGCTGAGGCTGAATTTAACAAAAACAGAAAATTTATCCGAACCCAACTGTTTTAAAACCTTTACCCCTGAACCTTTTTTTGTTACTTTTCTTGTGTTGTTCTACTGCATAGGTACCCCCTGTTTTTTTAGGTTTGGTTGGTCCCGAACCTGATAAATACAGGGGCCTCACATGGGTATTCATTAGTATTTAATATTTCCTGAATTTTGTACCAAAATTCAGGTATTAAGATAAACGATTGACTGGAATAGAATGACAACCATTACCGGGTCCAAGTAAAATGCCTGAAACAACAGAACTGATATTAGGTATCGCTGCCTTCATTGCCGTCATCGCCCTGACGCGAAAGTATCACGCCTGGCGATTCAAGCGGGCTTACATTTTCATCATCGATGATCTTAAAAATAAAGGTGCCTATAGTGCTCATTCTGCTGTTGAGCTTCCCTATACCAAAAGAAATATGTTAAGGATGGGGATGCGGCAGCACCATCCCCAGGCCCTGGACCATCTCATCATGGAAAACATCGTCGGCAAATCCGAGGACGGACGCTATTATCTCATTCAGACGAATGTCCGCCTGTAGTCGGGCATTCCTTATTTGTTACCAAAGTTCTAAAGAATCTAAAAACAACAGTTTCAAATCATCTGCACTTGCCGGCCGGGGCGACAGTTTGGTTACCCGATGCTGGGGCAATGTCCCCTCCACCAGTTTATCGACATCATCCGGGCCATAACCTACGGCGCTGAGCCCATTTGGCATTCCAACCTTGCGCATGATCTCGACAATAGCCTCGGCCAGGATATGACCGGCGTCCTCAGGTGAGGCTCCGGAAATATCCTTACCCATCAGTCCGGCCGCGTGCAGGTGCTGTTCGGGGCTTGCCGAAGCGGTGAATCGAAAAACCGCCGG
>JAFDCA010000056.1 GCA_019313025.1 Deltaproteobacteria bacterium | reverse complement strand
GTAACCATTCCGGTGGAATATACCGCCTCATTACCCAACCTCACTTTGGTGGGAGATAAGGCCGAGGAGGTTCGGCTGTATCTGTCAGGCCCAAAATCAGCGCTTGATACGGTCAATCCGTCTCATACAAGCGTAAAAATAGACCTTTCAAAGGCCCTGCCGGGAAAACAATCGTTTATTATTACTCGTGAAAATATCAATTTGCCGAAAGAGATACACTTATTGGATGTTGTTCCGTCCAGCTTTGAACTCACACTTGCAGAAATCATAGAAAAGGAGCTTATTATAAAACCGCAATTGGTCGGAAAGCTTCCGGATGGCCTGAAGATCCGGTCTCTGGAGGTAAAGCCTGAGAAGGTAAAAGTTTTATCTCCAGCCAGTGATGAAATGGATAAATTAATCAGCCTGACGACAACCCCCATTTACCTGAACAACATTTACGAAAATACCACCATCTTTTGTAAAATTATTGCACTTCCGGCCGTTCAGTCAAAGGAAAAACGCTGGCCGGATGTTATGGTGGCCATCACCGTTGAGCGTTCGTTAAATAAAAAATGAAGGTTATCATCTATTAAAAGGGTGTTTGGTTTGAAGATCTAAAATCTTAAACGAATTATGGGAAGCATATCAATGACACATACAAATTCTTTTATACCCATTGTTCAGAAATTTTTTGAACTTGATATGGCAGCTGCGGTACAAAGTTTAGAAAGTATGACCGAAAAAGATGCCGCTGCAGTACTTGAATCATTGCCTCCGTCACTGGCTGTTCGCATCATTAAACATTTGCAAATAAGTTTTGCCGCTGCGCTGTTGAAAGACTCCGGAGAAATTTTCCTCGGAGAAACCTTGTCCTTGATCGAACCCCACTTTGCGGCTTCAATTCTGATGCATCTCCCTCAAGATGACCGTGAACGCATGACAAAATACATCTCAGGCGAGCTGAAACGTCAGATCAGGGAGGTTTTAGAATATCCGGAGGAGAGTGTCGGCCGAATTATGACCACAGATTTCTTAAAATTTAAAAAAGATGTATCGGTGGAGGAAGCGGGTCAAGAAATTCGTTTATTGGCCAAAAAACGTTTCCCGCAATCTTACGCATATGTGGTCGATGACGATAATTGTCTAATCGGTGTGTTAAACATGCGTGATCTATTGTTGGCATCACCGGATAGATCCCTTGAATCCATTGCCCGAAAGGATATTTTTTCACTTCATTGCTTCATTGATAAACAAGAGGCTACCAATGAACTGGCGAAAAGAAAATTTTTTGCAGCACCTGTGGTAGACAGTGAAAATCATATTCTCGGCATTATCAAAGCAGAAAGATTGATTCAGGGAATTCAGGAGGATATGACAAAAGACATTCAGAAAATATTTGGTGCCGGAGGTGATGAACGCGTTTCTTCCACCATTTTATTTTCATTAAAAAAACGGCTGCCGTGGCTTCATGTCAATTTGGCCACCGCATTTTTAGCGGCTGCCGTTGTGGCTCTTTTTGAGGGTATTATCGCCAAGCTGACCGTCCTCGCCGTTTTTCTTCCTGTTGTGGCCGGTCAAGGAGGTAATGCGGGGGCACAGTCGCTGGCTGTGGTCATGCGAGGAATTGTGATGCGAGAAATACCCAAAGATAAAGTGTTTAGTCTGATCTCAAAGGAAGCAAAACTCGGTGCCGTCAATGGCGCCATCATCGGTGCCGTAACGGCCCTGATTGCTTGGATTTGGCAAGGCAACCCTTACCTTGGTTTGGTGATCGGTCTGGGTATGCTCTTGAATCTCGTGTTTGCCGGTCTCTCAGGCGCGTCAATTCCCATCGTGATGAAAAGAATCGGCTTAGACCCGGCTCAAAGTTCGAACATCATTTTAACAACAGTTACCGATGTGATGGGATTTTTGGCATTTTTGGGGTTTGCGGTCATATTTCAAAATTATTTGGTATAATATTTGCTTGTCACACATATTAAAGTCACAATATAAAAGGTTTACTTACAGTCTTTTCACGGGTTGCTTTTTCGGTCTATCCCGTGGAGGTCGCCAGCGGCAAAAGGCTGGGGGAAAATATCTTTGACGGCACTCAAAAAGCCTTGTTCGAAGATGTATTGGCGGTTAAAACAGATCAAAGTGGGGCACCGTTGCCTGTCTGTTAACGAATTGGAAAGCTATGGGATAAGGAATGTGTTTAAATAGTTTCCGTTGAGTTGAATATTAACAACAATCGAGTCATATCTTTTATAGCCGGAAACAAAGGCATTATGAAAAAAATCGTCATTAACACAGGCGGAGGAGATGCACCGGGGTTGAATGCGGTCATTCGAGCCATTGTATTGTCTGCCATCAACAGAGGCTGGGAGGTTTACGGCAGTCGCTTTGGCTATCGAGGTTTGCTGGAGAATGATTATCTTGTTCGACTTGACCGCGATGCGGTGCGGGGGATCACTCACCTGGGAGGCACCATTTTGGGCACCACCAATAAAGGGGATCCCTTCAACTACCCGGTGAAAACGCAGAATGGTGTGACATTGGAGGACCTTTCCGGGCAAGTGGTTGAAAAGTTTTACAGGTACGGATTCGGTGCCTTTATCGTGATCGGCGGTGACGGGTCGCTCCGGATCGCTCAACGCTTCGTCGATTTGGGCCTTCCCATGGTTGCCGTGCCAAAAACC
Organism: Deltaproteobacteria bacterium; assembly: GCA_019313025.1. The sequence goes on along the minus strand of JAFDCA010000056.1, from coordinate 11,954 downwards.
ATTGATAATGACCTATGCAACACCGATATTACCTTCGGATTCGATACCGCCGTAACCACCGCCACTGAAGCCCTGGATAAGCTTCATTCCACAGCAGAGGCTCACGAGCGGGTGATGGTGGTCGAGGTCATGGGCCGTTATGCCGGTTGGATCGCCTTGAATTCGGGCGTATCGGCAACGGCGGACGTCATCCTTATTCCGGAAATTCCCTTTGACATTGAGAAGGTCTGCCGGAAAATCATGGAACGGGAATTGCACGGCAGACGTTTCAGCATCGTTGTGGTTGCCGAAGGTGCCATACCCATTGGCGGAAATTTGACCACAGCCACCGACAAACTGGAAACGGGTCGCCAGGAAGTCCATTTAGGGGGCATCGCTGCTAAAGTGGCCGATCAAATTCGTGCAATCACCGGAAAAGATACTCGGTCTATTGTTTTGGGGCATTTGCAGCGTGGCGGTTCACCCACGACCTTCGATCGATTGCTCTCGCTTCGTTTCGGAACAGCCGCCGTGAGGTTTGTAGAAAAAGAAATGTTCGGCTATATGGTTGCCCTTGACCCGCCGGAGATCAAGGCTGTTCCCATTAAAGATGCGATCCAACGGATGAAATTTGTGCCCCTTGACTGCGATACCATCGCCGCGGCCCGCGATCTGGGTGTTTCTTTCGGCGATTGAAAAGGATATATCTTTAAATTCGGAATTCGAAGGGGGGAACATGAAAGTCTATAAAAAAATCATGGTGGCCTGTGACCTGTCAAAATACTCGTTTTATGCCATCAAACATGCCGCTGAACTTGCTGAAAGCCTAAAGGCCCAACTGATTATCATCAATGTTATTAACCAGAGGGACTATTTGGCTGTGAACGAAGCCATGACCAGAATAGGAGCGATGGCGGGAGACAATGTTTTCATCCTATCCAGCGAAGAATACATCGAGGGGATGAAAGAAGATCGCTCCGAGGAAATCAAGAAAACGATTGAAGAGGCCGGGTGCGAACACCTGGTGGTAAGGATTATGTTTCGTACGGCGTGCCTTTTGAACAACTGATTGAGGCCGTAAAAAAAGAGGACGTCGATATGTTGGTGATGGGCACAAAAGGTCGTAGCAACCTTGCCAGTGTTCTTCTGGGTTCAACCGCCGAAAAAATGTTTCACCATTGTCCGGTGCCGCTTCTGAGTATTCGACCCCAGAAATCGTAGCCCATCCTTTGACGATTTAGACGCTCGATACAATCGCATGGCGGTTTTACTCACACCTCTGACCCGAAGCTTGTGTGAGTCAGAAAGGTTGACATGCTAAACGATAAAAATTCCAATCATCCGATTAAAAAAAGTCTGGGAAGCATTCGCCAGCAGCGCAAGCTTTCCGAATTTGACAGGATCAGATCGATACGGAAACAATACGCAGCGGAACTCAGTGTGGTTCGCGATGCACTGAATTCTTCGGTAAGCGGCGTGATCATCGCCGATTTAGAAGGCAACATTCGCTACGTCAACAACACCTTTTTAAGACTGTTTGAATATGACGGCAAGGTCGATGTTTACGGTAAAAATGCAGCCGACTTGTTTGCTTCAGACAAGGTTAGAACGTTTGCCGATGTAAAGGCCATTATTGACCGTGCCAGTGGAGAGGCCGAAGAATTTGAAGTACTTCGCCGGAACGGAACTTCCTTTCCAGTAGAGGTCTCCGCCTCATATGTTACCGATAGTGAAGGGAACGTGGTCGGCCGCATGGCATCGTTTTTTGATATTTCCAAACGAAAACAGGCCGAAAAAGATAAAAGAAAACTAGAAGTCCGACTCTTAGAAACCCAGCGTCTGGAGGCCATTGCCACGTTAGCCGGCGGCATTGCACATGAATTTAACAATGCCCTGCAAGGAATTATGGGAAATCTGGAAATGCTGAAGAAGAACTTTGATGACAATATTGGCATCAAAGAATACGCTAAAAACATGGAAGCCCAAACGCATCGCCTGGTAAAGCTAACCAAGCAGTTGATGGCTTTTTCGAAAGGCGGTAAATATCGAACAACACAAATGGCGGTAAACAATCTCGTTTCAGAGACCTTGGAACTGATCCGGCATGCCATTACACCTGACATTCAAATTGTGTCGGCATTTAAAAATGCGATGTATGAAATTGACGTCGATCCCGTCCAGTTAAAAATGGTGATATCTTCGGTGGTGCTAAACGCCGTGGAAGCCATCGAAGGTTCGGGGAAAATTACAATTCGGACACATGATTTCAAAATTACCGGAGAATCCGATAATGCGCACGACAGCCATTTTACGGATTCGTATATTTGCATTTCGGTTGAGGATACCGGCAAGGGAATGGATGAAGCCATCAGGAAAAGGATGTTTGATCCTTTCTTTACCACCAAGTTTCAGGGACGCGGGCTGGGCATGGCAGCCGCCCATGGTATTGTCCAGAACCATGGTGGTTGGATTGAAGTCGAATCACAGCCCAAGAAAGGAACTCTGGTGAAAATCTATCTGCCGGCGGCTGAAAGTCGAAAATTGGACGAAAGGTCTTAAGATGCCTGATTAACAAGATGTCCGGCAAACTGTATATCTGCTTATCCGCGATGATCACCTTTGTACCAAGCCTGTTGTTTCAGATACGCTTTAATTTCTTTATGAACATACTTGATTGAAAAATCTGGATGGGAAAGATAGCTTAACGAACTTTTGATAAAAGAATCCATCAAGCCATGCAGCAACGCGTCTTTTTCCCCTTCGGCGATAAAATGGCGGTCCATTTTCTTTTGGAAACTGACAACTTCTCCGAGTGCGTTTCTAATTTCTTCTAACCTGTAATTTGAAAGCAGTTGATTTGTTAGTAGCGAATCCGTCAGTGGAATATCGATCTGTGCAATCATCCCGACGTACCACCGGTCGCCGGCCAGTTTGCGGGAAATGTCATAAAGATCTAATTTCAAACCATTACGGAGCTCCATGGTTTTTATCAGTGTTTGTTCCATATTGCATTCGTCGTTTTTGATTGTTTTTTAGCTCCAGGAACCCGGGATTCTATTTTTCTATGAATTATATTTCGAATCGGGTCAGAACTCGATTCGAAATAAATTTATGAAAATACACCAGGCTCCCCAGTCTTTTATGGTGAGGATGAATATGATGCGAGGCAGAGGGAAGATGGTATCCCCCTGGAGCTTTTTCAAAAAGCCCAGCCTTTTAATGCGGAAATCTTCACTCGATATAATGCATTGTCATAACCCGGGTATTGTAGGCATATCCTATATTTCCGTTCTTGTCGATGCAGATTAAACCGCCTTCAGCAGGTAACGAATTTAATTCTTCAATGCCGTAGTTTGCAGCATCCATTGCATTGGCCGACTTTTTATGTTTCAGGTAATTTACGACCTGCTTTCCCAAAACCAGAATCAGAATTTTTTCACCATGACCTGTACAGGAAACACCTCCGTATTTTGAACAGTAGGTTCCGGCACCGATGATTCCTGAATCTCCGACCCTTCCGGGGACATTCATTTTTAAACCTCCAGTGGATGTGCCTGCGGCAATATTGCCACTTGCATCCATGGCGACACAACCCACCGTTCCAAGGTGATATCTTCCGGCAATTAAATATTTATCGACATGGAATATCTGTTCGTACGTCGTTTTTTTGCGGAATTCATCCATAATTTCCATCCACAGGTTAATCTTGGATCTCGTGCGGGGATCATACCTTGGAAAACCTTCAGAATGTGCAAACTCCGTGGCAAGCGGTCCTGACAGTATGACATGCTGGGTGGTTTCCATGACTCTTCGGGCGACGGATATGGGATGTTCCACATTTTCAATACCGATAACGGCACCGGCAGACAAGTCATCCTTCATAATCGAGGCATCCATCCGAACCCTTCCATCTAATTGAAGATAACTGCCAACGCCGGCATTAAAATACGCGGAAGCTTCCAATTTGCGTATGGCAGTTTCAACCGCTTCAACCGCGTCTTTCTTCAACAAAACTTCATAACCTAGTTTGCAGGCGTTGATGACATCTTTTTGGCGTTCGGGTTCGTTTATGTTGGAGTTGCTTGCACCGCCATGTACAATTATTTTGGGTTTCATACGTATCTCTTATCTGTATCCGTGAGTCGAGTCAATATCCAACCTCACGAACTGAGATCTTACAAAATAGGTTTTATTCTGTGGCCACTGTGTAAAGGAGAGAGGCGGCGAATTTCTCAAAATCCTTTAAGCCTGTCACGGACATGTATTCATTGGAGACATGCGGTCTACCGCCATGGCCGAGACCGCCGCTAACCACCGGCATGTCCAGAATTCTCTGGAAAGCAAAATACGGGGCGGCGGATGTGGACATGGGCCATACCTCGGGTTCGATACCATGCAAACGGAAGGCCTGAAGCATTTTCTGAACAACACGTTCTGAAAAATCTGTCTTGGCTTAGGTATACGCGTCTCTGACAATAATTTCGATATCGGCGTAACCCTGGTCTGCCAAATGGGCTTTAAAATGTTCCACGACTTGTTCAGGCTCCAGATCCGGTCCGAAGCGGATGTCGATTTTGGCGGTTGCCTTTCTTGGAAGAACCGTCTTGGTGCCGGATCCTGTGTAGCCGGACTTAAATCCGTTGATGTTGATTGTCGGCGAATAGAGTCCTTTCTTGAGCAGTTCAATTCCGGAACGATCGTATTTAAAACGCCGGCTTTTCATCTCTTTGAGAAACGCCGTTTCGTCAAAGGTTTGTGCCAGATTTTTAAGCAGTTGCAGGTCTGTTTTGCTCGGAGGTGCCACGGCTTCATGTAGACCGGGAATCCTGATATTCTCTTTCCGGTCTGTCAGCGAACCCAAGGCATGGATCAGGCGCCACACCGGTGAGGCTATCCAGGCAATGTCCGCGCCATGAAGGGACGTGCCTATGGGTCCTCCGCTTTTGCCCCCCCGGCAGACGAGATCCATGCACACGATGCCCTTATGCCCCAGTAGCATGGCAACTTTTCCTTTCATATCTTGCAGGAAATCAAAATCGACCACGCCAAAACCCTGAAGCTCCTTCCGGTGGGCGCGGATGAAAGCTTCAAATTGGGGACTTCCGACTTCTTCTTCTCCTTCTATGGTGAAAACAAGATTTACAGGAAAGGTATCGTTGGTCTTAATCGTCTCCAGAACATTAAAAAATCCGCTCAGTACTCCTTTGGAATTACAAGCGCCTCTTGCAATCACACACGGCCCTACGCCTTTGACGTTATGAATTTCAGCTTCAAACGGAGAGGATATCCAGTTTCGCTCTTCTGCCGGCTGAACATCGTACATACCGTAAATGATCAACGTCTTTTCTGCATCGGCATTCAAGCGGCCATAGACAATAGGAAACGACGGATTGCCCCATAAGGAAACCTCAGCGCCGAGATTTGTGATGATCTCTTTGATCCTCTCTGCGGTTTCGCGAATACCCTCTCCGGTTGCTGAAATACTCTTCAATTTCAAAAAGGCCCGACATTTGTCCAGGTGTCGCTCAAAATCTTGGTCTATGGCTGTGTGGATCTTTTCAAGAGAAGCTGATTTTATCTTTAACCGGGCAGACATTTTTCGCTGCAGCATAGCCCTTAATTGGTTGAGAAGTTATGATTTTTGCATATATACTACGGGCTGAGCAGCCACACCGTTTTGAATACAAGCCGCGGTGCTGGATACGCGTGAAAATTCTAACCTTTGTTCAGCTGCCTGGAGAATCGCCTGTAACATTTCGGCATATGACATCCCTCCGAATTTGGCCATTTTGGCCAAATGTCCGTCCCAACACCAGCCCGGATTGGGATTTACTTCCAAGAGTTTGGGTGTCCCATTGGCATCAAGCCTCCAGTCAAATCGGCTGTAATCCCGACATTCCAGTCGGTCGAACAACTTCATACAGCATTCTACAATAAATTTTTCCGTTGTTTCCTCCAATTTCGCTGGAATAGATTTTATTTTATAATACGGTGAGTCCGGGAGCCATTTGGCCTCATATCCGCAAATACGCGGCAGATCATCAGGGACATCCGAGTAATCCTCTTCGGTTACCGGCAACACCGTATACGATGTCAGGGGATTTCCGATGATTCCCACGCTAAGGTCTTTTCCCGTTAAAAGCTCTTCAACCAGAATCGGCTTATCATATCCCAGTCTTTCTCGGATAAAAGAAATGGAATTGATCAATTGCTCGTGGTTGTTAGCAACGCTTTGTTGGGTGATGCCGAAGCTGGAGTCCCCGAAATTGGGCTTGACGATGACGGGAAAAGAAAACGGCAGATTGAACGCAGTGTCATCCGGTTCAATAAAAAACGCCTCTGGAACCGGGATTTCCATTTCTTTGGCGATACCGCGTACCAGCGATTTATCATAGCAAAAGGCAAGGCACTGGGAAGAAGAGCCGGTATAGGAGAGATCGAGTATTTCCAACAATGCCGGAATGTGCAGTTCCTTTCGGGGATCGTTGTTGTATCCTTCGTCGCATAGGTTGAGGACCAGATCGACTTTTCCGGAAAGTTTGTTCAGATCCGGAATAATCGTGTTGTGATTCGAGAGGTACATAAAATCGTACTCTTGTAAGGTATGCAGTGCCGATTTCAATTGATCGATGGTGTAAAGATCATCGTCGTCGAAAACCGCACAAGGTTTGAGCGGATCTGGTTTGTTGGGATCACCGAAAAGCACTGCGATTTTTTTCTTCGCTGCTTTTTGAAGTCTTCTTTTGATCGGCGTCCATTCCTTTTTGACTTTTCCGGTAATCACAATCCGTTTTTCCATCATTCCAAGATCCTGGTTTCTCACCGAATCCGTCTCAATTTCAGCATGAATGGCCACATCGGAAAAGCCTGCCTCTTTAAGAAGTGTTAATAGGTCGTCTTTGGTGTAAAGTCTTTCGGCATAAAACTGGTCGGCGATGACGCCTTTGGTTACGTCTGTTATTACTTCCCGGGAAATAAGACGCTGCCGGTCTGCGGAAAGAGAACGCTCTCGGCAGACGAAAAGTTTTTTATTAATCCATTCCCACGAACGAGCTTTAAACTTTTCTTTAAGGTACTCACCATCCGTTACGTCCAAAAGCAGTCGTCCCCATGGCTTCAAAACCCTGAATATTTCTTTCATGACCCTCAGGTCGTCCTGAACGGTTTCAAAATACCCGAAACTGTTACCAAGCATCATGACAACCTCGAAACTGTCAGGAGGAAAAGGAAGTTTTCTGGCATCACCTTCTTTGAACTTAACGTTAAGATTCTCTTTTTTTGCCGAAGCCTTGGCTTTTTGAATCAGAAAGCGTGACCGATCCAAGCCTTCGACCTTGAATCCTCTTTTGGTGATTTCCAATGCGTGTCGACCCTGACCGCAACATAAGTCAAGGATCGTATCATCCGTTGTTAAATTTAGAATTTTTGAAAACAAATCGACTTCTTTGCGCGTAATGTTTAGATCTTCAACAACATCCGCATCGGTTTTAAGGTAAAGGGAGTTGAAGATGTTGCTCCACCAATCCGCCTGAACATAGTCTTCAAGAGAATCTACAGGTCCTAATACCACTGCCTGATGCGTCGATTTTTTTACCCGCGTTACAGCTTTGTCGGACACATTTTTTAATTGTCTCATGACGCTCCTTTCATATAGCGTTTTTCAAAATTTTTTCTAATTGAACAAAACATAACAAACGCACAGGCTATTGCCTTTCTATAAGGGTTTACCTTGCCTGTCCTGTTTTTTGGGGACCAGCCTGTTGTTTAGTTCGCCGGTTTTCATTGATTTAAGGGCCAACCCCGCTTGCGTTGGATCGCCGCCTCATTCCGACAAGCTAAATGATATTAACCTTTAGCAACTGTCGTGCCAAACAATTAAGTGCTTAATATTATGTAATATCGGTCTTTTGTCCATTTGATTTCGGAACTTAAGGTTCCTATCTAAAAACAAACATTTTGTTTTCATTTGAAATTAACGGTCAACCGGCAATGAAGCACCCCGGTACCCCGATTAAGAGAATCTTCATTGAACCACACTAAGTGGCGGGATGTCAAATTGGATTCGATTTTATATTGTTAATAGATTTCGAAATTAAGGCTTTAGGCTTCTTGCGGTTTTTGCTCATCGTCTTTATTCAGAGCGACATATTAATTCCTTGGTTTATAATGTCACAGACAGGAATTACGACGTCCGATTTCAGCCATATCGGACATGGTAATTCTCCATAATCAATTTATTAAACGAAACCGCTAACACACCGAAATTCATGCTATTTTCTTCTTTAAAAGGTTTTGATGCGTTTTCCTTCTGCCTGTCGAGCAGAATTTGTTGTTACAGTTAATGGGGCGCGTTATGGATATAAATTGTAAATTCAGGAGGTTATATGTTTGGCATAAAGTTTGCTTTTCCCTGTGATCGTATTTCAGCAGATGAACCCCAACATAAGGAGATAGGTGTATGAAAAAATTTTTTTCCAAGATTTCCATTGTATTTTTAGTGGTATTTGTTTTTTCAATGTTTCTTTCAGCTCCGGTAATCGCTGAACCCAAAACAGTAACCATTGTGGGCGAGATCAACGACCAATATCAAATCGTCACCAAAGACGGCACTATCTATGAAATAGCCGATACAGAGATGGGCGACGAAGTGTTAAAACTTATGGGAGAGGTTGTTGAAGTAACGGGTGACGTAGAAGAAGAAGATGGTGTGAAAGTTATTGATGTAAAATCCTTCAAACCCAAGGCAGAATGATAATTTCAACTGGTAGATTGTTTTTAGATCGTTTTGAGACGATTCTGACACATGATTGTGGCTGATATTGTTAAAAAATAGGATTATATCCGATCTTTGAGAGCATATATAGCCTGATTTGTTAGCCGAAGTTTGGGAATAGGTTTTCGGCTGAAACGGGTTTTTGGCGCCTTTTTTCACCGGTCTGAGTCAGATGGTCAACAAAAATCCCGCCAATTGATGAACGGCTCCGCGGCTTGCCGCGGAGCCGTTCATTTGAATATGAACACTGTCCCCGAAGATGTCCTTTTCCAACCGTCAGTACTTGAGATAAACCAGCCTCGGATCGTGTCGCATTGAATCATTTTTTTAAGGACCCAATCGCTTTCGTTTCACCCTGATCTCCTTCGTTTGATCTAATGACGGTTGGATGGAATATTTCAGCAATGGAAAAAATATAAAAAATAGACGATCAAAATGTATACGATTATTAAACAAAATATGCTATGATTCAAAAATAACACGAACAAAAAGGTCAGCGCATGAAAATAAAAGGTGTCTGTTTTCTGTTGTCACTGATGCTGTTGGCGCTTCCAGTCCATGGCGAAAATGCCATGGAGTACTTTAACCTTGGACTTAAAAGCACCCTAACGAGCACAAAGATCAAGTACTTTTCCAAGGCTTTGGAGATAAATCCAATGCTGGCAGAAGCATACGAAAAACGCGGAACGCTTTATTTTTTTCAGGAGAAATTTGACCATTTCATTCAGGATTTCCAGACATATATCGGCCTTACATCCCCAAAAGCCGAGGACTACAGAATGCTGGGTATGGGTTACCTGAAAAGCGGGTTTTATGAAAGGGCCATAGATAAATTCAACCATGCTATTGAGATGGAACCCGATATGATGAGTGCATATGCCTACCGGGCGGAAGCGTATCGTTTAAGTGGCAAATATGAGGAGACAATACATGATGCCACCATCGCCATCGCTCTGATCGGAGACGGGCGAACCAAGTCGGATGCCTATCGAACCCGGGCAAAAGCCTTCAGGGAGACTGGACGGAACGATCTCGCCATTGCCGATGTCAATGCTGCCTGGGATATAGACCCAAGAGTTCCCCTCTGGCGGCGATACTTTCTCAAAAGTTTAAACCCGCAAGAGATGAGAAATGTCGCCCCATTTCTCATTCTTATCATCGGAATGGTGTTAATCTTTGGGTTAACGCTTAAACCACCCAAAAAAGACGATTGATATGGATATATAAGCATTATGTTTCTAAATGTTCTGATGATCTCCCGTTACACGAGTTACCAAAAGAACTGCAGCAGGCCGCAACATATTTACGCTTTGCTAACGAAATATACACCGAAATTGGTCTAAGGCCCGGTGAAATCCCGGGCACGAAACGTTCAGTTTTTCAATCCCCGAAGCTATGTCATCCATGTATAAAAAAGTCGGGTTGGCCTCGCTGATTATGATGACGTCGGTTTTTTTAAGCCGTCTTGCCGGTCTTATCCGGGAGCAGGTCATTGCCTATATTGGGGGAATCAGCGGGGGCGTCGATGCCTATCAAGTCGCCTTTATCATCCCCGAAATTTTAAATCATATCGTTGCCAGCGGGTTTCTTTCGGTGACGTTCATTCCTATTTTTTCTCACTATCTGGTACAAAATAAAGAAGAGGAGGGGTGGCGGGTTTTTTCACTCATCCTCACCGGCTTCGGCAGCGTACTGCTGTTGTTGATTTTAATTGCCTGCATTTTTGCTCGTGGGTTCGTGGAAATTCTCGCTCCCGGGCTTGATGATCCCATACTCATCGAACGTGCCGTCAGGATGACAAGGATTATCATACCGGCCCAGTTTTTCTTTTTTTCCGGCGGTATGCTGATGGCCGTTCAGTTCGCCAAGGAAAAATTTTTCATACCGGCCCTGTCTCCCCTGATATATAATTTGGGAATTATTTGCGGAGGCGTACTGCTGGGCACTCGGATCGGAATGGAAGGTTTTTCCTGGGGAGTTCTGGGCGGGGCCTTTATGGGAAATTTCATGGTCCAGGTCTGGGGAGCAAAAAAGGTCGGGATGCGGTTTACAACAAATTTCGATGTCAGGCACCCGGATCTGTGGCTCTATCTGCGGGTGACACTTCCCTTGATGGTCGGTTTGACCATGAGCTTTTCAACGGAATTTTTATTCCGATTTTTCGGTTCATACCTGCCGCGAGGCAGCATTGCCGCTCTTAATTACGGCCTGAGGACGATGTTTATGCTCGTAGGCTTTTTCGGACAGGCGGTGGGAATGGCTTCATTTCCATTTATGGCCCGTCTGGCTGCCGAGAATAAAATAAATGATATGAACCGACTGCTCAATGATGCCCTCCGATATCTGGCCCTGGTGGTCCCGTTTTCCGTTTTGATTATTGTTCTCAGGCAGGAAACGGTGGTCATCTTGTTTCAGCGGGGACAATTTGATGCCGCCGCAACGGCCTTAACGTCCCAGGTGCTGGTTTTTTTGATGATCGGAGCCTTCGCCTTTGCCGCACAGACCATTGTGGTTCGAGGATATTATGCCATACAGAACACGCTCTTTCCAGCATTATACGGAACCGTGGCGGTTTTATTGAGTATTCCCCTATACATGGTGGGAATGCTCAAGATGAAGGCCGGGGGGGTTGCGCTGGCGATTTCACTTTCAGCCATTTTTCAAGTTGCCGTGTTATATGTTCTCTGGAACAAAAAGAGTGAAAATAAGGATAGCCTTAGGGTGTATCGGTTTTATCTGCGAACGATCCTGTTGAGTATCCCATTGGGGTTGTTTCTCGAATTGTTCAAAAAAACCGTCCTATCGGGCTTCGATTCGACCACTCTGGGTGGAAGCCTTACGGTTTCGATGTTGACGGCACTGGTGTTTGTCGTTATCCTTTTATTGGTCGGAAATATGTTGGGCGTAACGGAGATCAAGGCGTTAAGGCACCGCATCTTTGAGAAGATCAAAAAATTGGCCGGCAAATGACCGGTATTATTTCTAAGGATTCAAGGATTCGAGGGTTGAAAAGGTCAACTGTTTTTCGTGACAAATCAGGAAAAGAACCCCACATTAAATCATCGGTATTCGTCTAACCCTGGCAGATATCGGCCAATCGCTGATCATAAAGCATCCCAACGCCGTATTCGCTGCGCCGCATAAATTTTTCCTTGGCCGGTCCGGTAATCTGCATCTCCGGATGCTTCTTCTGGACATCCAT
>JAFDCA010000055.1 GCA_019313025.1 Deltaproteobacteria bacterium | reverse complement strand
TTATTATCAAAGAACTAAGAACGGTCGTCCTGTGAAAATCAAAATTTTGATCTCACAGCATAGGAGATTTATGTCTTGATTTCACTTTTCATATGCGACCCCTGAATTAATTCATCTCTTTTCCATAAAGGGTCAAACATAGACTTGACCCCTTTTCTACATTGACACCGGCAGGCCTTATAAGTGTTAGTGGTTTTCGAGTTTTATTGTTCCTATTAGACCAAAAGATCGATCATCTTTCCAGCGAGTTGAGTCAAATGGATTGTCAGATTGTACCCGTTCAGAAGAAGCTCGACAGAAGTTGAAAGCAATAACCTCTCCTTTAGCAAGTTTGCTCAACCCATTACCCTCATGACGTGGGGAACCCATTAAATATTCGGTTTTCAGCTTCGCGTAACCAAAAGGTCTTGCAAGGTGAATGATTAAGCACTCGGTTTCTTTTTCTGAAGACTTCCGTAGATGTGTTGACACATATATATCCGAGATTGTGCCAGTGAATGTTGATGAGCCCACTTCATCTTTGAATTCCCAAGGCTCACTTATTTCAATAGAGATTTGACTGTCCACGAATCTGGCAAGCTTAGAAATACTTTTTGTCATTGCAAATTATCTTTACCACTAAAATTGCTCTTTAGAAGGCGCGGTTTTGCGATCCACTGAAAGAACATGTTAGCAGTTTTTACTTGTGAGCCATAAAAGGCTCTTTATCGGTAGCCGTATGTTCAACCAGCCAATCTTTGAAGCTTAATTTATAAGTTGAAACCGTGGTTTCATATTCAAGTATGGTACCTCTAAAGTATCTCGAACATGGCAACGGCCTATTCAAATCATACAACACGTCAGGATATTTGCCATTTTTAGTTTTATAATCAGACAAAGCCGTTCTTATTTGCTCAGCCTCTTCAGGGCATGTGTTATAGGCACGGCCGATGTTAGAAATTCATGAGGCGCCTTTCGTAAATAAGCAACGGTTTGTAGCCGAAGATGGCATTCAGATGATGCAAGAAAGCGTGCCCTCCTTCTTGTTTCCACTTCTCTTCAACGATTTCGTTTACCTTCCGGTAGCCTTCCAACAAGTCATCGATATTGGAGAGATCCCTTTCTTTCAGCGTCTCCTTCGAGACCTCATCGATCAGGTTCAACCACATTCGGCTCACGCCCATAATGTAGAAAGGCCAAGACCTTTTTATTTCGGGAGACCAATTGCGGTCACTCGTAGCCCCCAAGTCATTCCGCAGGACGACGGTTGTGTCGTCATAAATCGTGTCAATGACCAAATGCGCAGCCATCAGTTCATCGAGAGGGCGGCTTGACTGGATGGCGCGGTAAATCTCTTGCGCTGTGTCTCTGGAGGCGTAGAAGATAAAGCTGAATATATGCCCGCTTTGATCACGCGCCGCCCGACGATGGAATCGCCAGAGGGAGATTTCCTTTCCATATTGATCGAGCACATGGGAGATGACCCTGTGGGCCAGTATGAAGTCCACATCCCACGCGGGATCTGTGTCCTGCGGCCAATCCATGCGAAATTGGGCATACCACCAGCCTTTGTCGGCATCTACCGCTTTTTGCTCAACCGATTCGGGTTCGATCGGTTTGACCTTGCCGATCGATGCACAACCGGAAACCACAATCGCAACCAACAACCCCACTAACCAGAACACACGCTTTCTTTTTGGCAAGCCAAGCCTCCTTTCTGCCCTGAGCGTTCAGCCTATTAAACTGTTTTTAATGGCTTTTACTATAAATCCCCCGAAGGCATCAGCCGGAATAGGCATACTTCCAACCCCAAACTCTGTCCGTTTTTTTCTCTTAAAAGTGTGTTTCGGAACCCAAAAATGCCATTTTAAGGCCTTGTTTGATGGATTACCGGAACGCCCCTAAAATTATAAATTTTTCTATGTCGAAATGCACATTTTTCTGTGCATGCGGAGATCAAAAGTGCCAGTTGGCTAACCGATTTTTTCAACAAGGCCGATGAGGGTGTTTTTGAACCGTGTGCCCGTTTTTGCAGATTCAACTTGGAATACATCAGCGCCGACACAGTCTGAAAAATATTCAAAGGGTGTTTTATTGGGCACGATGTAAAGCGTTAAAGAAATTTTGTCTTCACTTCCGGAGATTTCAGGGGGATTCTCCATGTCTTCCATTGAAGCGGGCCAGTTCTCGGTGGCCAGCTTTTCAAGGGTCTCCATCAATCCGTTTTGCCAGTTTGATAAGGTTTCATCTTCATCCATACTCATGGGGATGGCATCCCAACGGATCACTTGTTCCATTTCAGACACCATGTCGATGAGGTGTTCGACCACAGCCCGGCTGGTGGTCACGAACAATCCGAAAATTTCGGGGTCCTGCTGCATGAGAAGCGCCCATGCCTTGAGCCGTTCTTTTGTCATATAATAACCCGGGTCGTCTGTATCCCATTTCTTGCGCGTAATAATCCAGGCTTGATCCTCATCATCTTCCCCTTTGAGATCTTTCATGAAATCGTCTTCCATGGCTTTAATGTCCATCAAATCCTGATCCAATCCTGTGTGCTGGAGGTCAAGCTCTTGGGCCATATAAAGAAACAGTTTTGCCTGAAATATGGGATCGGGTTTTTCGGTGGACGGGGTTTGTCTTCCGGTTTTTCTGAGATCCGCCCTGATCTGTGAAGAAGCGGTTTCATCGAAAAACGGAATTTCCCCGGCCATGGTTTTTAAAACAGCGGTTTCCATTCCTTGATGGGCATTGATCCAACCGCGATAGTCTTTGAGAACTTTATCGAGGAATTCGCCGCTGACTTTTACAGGAATACGGATATCAAGAATACCGTCTCGTGATAGTTTTTGCATGTCATCCGGTATTTTTGCGTCGGAGATCTGATAAACCAATGTCTGACGAAAACAGGCAGATAGTAATTCACCCACGGACTTGGGAATATAGGTAAAGGGGAAGTATATTGGTTTCATGGTTCCTCTTGTGGAGACCTTGGTCTCTTTGGGTTAATGCTTTAATTCATATTTAGGTTCCAATCGAGTTGACCGAAGACGGAAACCCGCAGAAAACGTATTTCACGGAAAAAGGGCCATTTATGGATTGGAAACTATTTTTTGGTCCTTAATCGTAATCCCCCGGGCTTTGAGCTGGTCTCGAATGTTGTCCGCCAGTTTCCAGTTTTTTTCAAGTCTGGCCTGTTCTCTTTCTTTGATGAGCCGCTGAACGTCAGGATAATCAAGGGCATCTTCAAAATCAAAAATTTTCAGCACGGCATCTAAATTCCGGAATGCGTCTAAAATTTTCGACGCATCGTTTATATCCAGTTTGTTTTTCAGAATCAGAATATTCACCTTTTTGACATTTTTAAATATGGACGCCAGTGCTGCCGATATATTCAGGTCATCATCCATGGCACTTACAAACCCTTGCTTGATGTCGTACAGAAGTTGATCCAGTTCAGGGTAGGGGGATCCGCCGCGCCTCATGTGAATCAGCGAGTTGATGCAGGAATCAAGGCGCTTTAAGGAGCGATTTGCATCTTCAAGGCGCTCTTTGGAAAAGGTGATCGGTTTTCGATAGTGGCCTGAAATGAGCCAGTATCTGATTTCCCTTCCTGTGTAACCCATGTCCGTCAGATCGGAAAGGGTTTCCCCGGCGCCCTGTTCGTCGACGATCTTTCCGTGAACAAGAACTCGGTCGCAGTGCACCCAATACCTGGCAAGGGGTTTTCCGGTCACCGCACCGGCAATGGCGATTTCGTTTTCGTGATGGGGAAAAACCAGTTCACGGCTACTGGTATGAATATCATAGGTTTCCCCAAGATATTTCATGGCCATGGCTGTACACTGGATATGCCAGGATGGACGAATGTTTCCCCACTCGGTCTTGGTAAAAATTCCCCGTTTCAGTTCTGAGAGTTTGGATCGTTTTAACAATGTAAAATCTCTGGGATTGTCCTTTTCATATTCATCCAGATCGACGGTTGCGCCCAGCTTGATTTTATTGAGATCAATCCCCGACAACCGACCGTAATCGGAAAATCGGGAGATATCGAAATACAAAGATCTTAACTTTTCATATGCAAACCCCTTTTTTACCAGTTTTTCAGCCAATGACACCATGTCGTGGATATGTTCGCTGGCTTTAGGGTAATATGAGGCAGGCTTGATGTTCAGAACTTTTAGATCCTTTTTAAAGGAATCGATATGCTGTGTGGTGAACTCCGTTAAATCCAAACCTGCTTTCTCAGATCCTTCGATGGTTTTGTCGTCCAGATCGGTAATGTTCATGATGTGTGTGACATCGTAGCCCCGGTATTCAAGATAACGGCATAAAAGATCTGAAAAGATAAAACGCCGGCATTGTCCCAGGTGCGGCCGCGCGTATGCCGTGGGCCCGCAGGAATAGATGGAGACCTTGCCCGGTAATAGCGGTTCAAACGGCTCTTTACTCCTGCTCATGGTATTGAAAAGGTTCAGGGTGACTTTTTCCTTTACCGCAAAAAGCGTGGTGCTGAGATACCGTTCTCCACCGTCCGGAAGAATCACCACAATGGTGCCATCGGTCATTTCTTCGGCTTTCTTTCGAGCGATCACCATGGCGGCGCCGCTGCTCATTCCCACAAAGATTCCTTCTTCTTTTGCCAGGCGCCGGGTCATTTCAAAGGCTTCTTCATCATCGATATTCACAATTTCATCAAGAAGTTTCTTTTCAAATATCTCAGGACGATAAGCCTCTTTCATGTTTTTCAATCCCTGAATTTTATGCCCCAGATACGGCTCAACACCCACGATGCGGATGTCTG
The DNA here is from genome assembly GCA_019313025.1 of Deltaproteobacteria bacterium. The sequence goes on along the minus strand of JAFDCA010000055.1, from coordinate 3,553 downwards.
GATTGTATTCTTTCATCCGCCTGGTAAGACCCATGAGGGTTCCGCTGGTCCCTAAAGTGCCAACCACCATGGTTACCTTTCCATCGGTCTGTTTCCAAATCTCCGGGGCGGTTCCAAAATAGTGGGCCTGCCAGTTTGCGGGATTATTGAATTGATCGGCCATAAAATAGGTTTCGGGGTTTTCCCGGGCCAATCGATAGACCTCTTCAATGGCACCATCGGTTCCCAGATGGCCGGGAGTCAGCAAAATATCCGCCCCCCGGGCCTTCAGAATTTTCTGGCGTTCAACGCTGGCTGCTTCGGACATGGTCAATAAAAGTTTATATCCCTTCACGGCACACACCAGGGCCAGCCCGATGCCGGTATTTCCGCTTGTGGCTTCGATCACGGTTTTTCCGGGGATCAGTTCACCGGATTTCTCACCGTTTTCGATCATATACAATGCGGCCCGGTCCTTGATGGAGCCGCCCGGATTCATATATTCCAGCTTGGCCAGTATCTTTACATTCGGATTGGGATTAAGATGCCTGATTTCAACAAGGGGTGTATTGCCGATGGTGTCAAGAATAGAAAAGGTCATTATATCGATGTCCCATTTTATCCTGGTTAAATCCTGCGGTTAATTTCTACAGTCAAGATTTTGATAATTTCCTTTCGAACCTCATGCTCCTTTTTAGATGCATCGATGACGCGAAACCTTTCGGGTTCACGACGTGAAAGTTCAAGATATCCTTCACGAACCCTTCTGTGAAAAGAAAGCCTTTCTTCTTCAAATCGGGTCTCTTCACTGATCCGATTTCCATTATTGATCTGTTTCCAGGCCCTTTCCAGTCCAATTTCAGGCGGCAGATCCAAAAGGAGGGTGAGGTCGGGTTTTAAATTTTCGAATAACAGTTTGTGCATGGTGTCGATCAGATCGACATCCAATCCTCTTGCAAACCCCTGATAAGCCATGGTGGCGTCATAATAGCGATCACACAGGACCATTTTGCCATCGGACAATAACGGAAGAATATACTCTTTGATATGCTGGGCCCGGTCTGCCGTGTACAACAAAAGTTCCGCCAACGGGTCCATGTCTCTGCTCAAGGGGTCCAGCAGAATGGCCCGTATCTTTTCGCCGATCCGCGTACCTCCCGGCTCCCTTGTGATGACACAGTCGTGGCCTTTGTCGTTAAGAAACCTCACCGTATGCTTTGCATGGGTGGTCTTGCCTGATCCTTCGATTCCTTCAAAAGAGATAAACATAACAAGAAAAATGCCTAAAATGCCTAAAGTGAGCTAAAATGCCTAAAGTTTGAAGTGCCCTAACATTTAGATCCCTTTAGGCGTTTTTCTTTCCTTTATAAAAATGGCGTTCCAACAATCGATGGTAAGACGTCCAGGTTTCATCCGGGTCCTCTGAGGCGATGAAATCGCGGATGGCGTTGACCTTGGAATCGATTTCGTCAATATAATTGAGTAAAACAGCCTCGATGGTCTTGGGCGGTTCCGGAGAGCCGAACTCCCGGGTGCCATGATGACTGACCATCAGATGTTTGAGCAAAAGCATCTGGTCTTCCGGGAAATGTTCGATTCCTGACAACTTATCATCCACCATTTTGATCCCGATGACAATATGGTTCAGCAACCGGCCTTTATCTGAATAGTCTATATTGAATTGATATTCTAGCTCATCAATTTTTCCGACATCATGAAGAATTGTGCCGGTTAGCAGAAGGTCTCGATCGATTCCGCTGTAGTGCCCTGAAATTTTATCCGCCAGGCTTACCATTGAAAGGGTGTGCTCCAACAGGCCGCCGATATAGGCATGGTGCATTTTTTTCGCTGCTGGTGCGGTTTTGAATTTATTCACAAATTCCGTGTCATTTAAGAAAGCGTCAATCAACGCTTTGAGATGGTCGGTGGTTATGGAATCCGTGATTTTCACAAGCCGGTCAAACATGCCTTCAATGTCTCGGGAAGTCTGGGGTAAAAAATCGGAAGGATCGACCCTGTCAGGGGAACAGGGTTCCATTTTTTTTATGACAACCTGCAAGGTCCCCCTGTATTCACTGACACCGCCGTTTACATGAACAAAATCTCCGGATGTCACGCCTGCGGCAGTCTGATCCACATGATCCCACATCACTCCCTTTAATGTTCCGGTTTTATCAGAAAGAACGACATTCAAAAAATTGTTTCCATCCCTTTTCTGGGATAAAATCTTTTCGGACAAAACAAAGATGTCATTCACCCGATCACCGGTCTTGATATCCGCAATAAACCGTTTCTTCATTCAATATACCTCGCTTCATCAATGAGAGTTTAATGGGTTGGTGATTTGTATGCTTTAAAATTTTTCCTGATCCCTGACCCCCGATCCCTGACTCCTGTTCCTGGCCAATGTCCCGTTGAGTCCTCGAATCCTTATCATTTTCATTTTATCTTACCATTTAAAACCCTCAATATTCCACCCCTTTAGCTCTTCGATCATGGTGTAATCGGTGGCATCGCATCGAATCGGGGTTATGGAAATAAAATGTTCGTTGAGCGCAGTGCCGTCACTTTCAGGGGTATTAAAGAATGTTTTCGCATCGGTCCCGTGCCAGTAATATGTTCGGTTACGGGGATCGACCCTTTTTTCAACAAACTCGTTATAAAGCGTTGTTTCCTGACGGCTGATCCGAATTCCTTGTATTTTATTTTTGGGTATATCCGGTATGTTTACATTTAAAAACGTTCCAAAAGGAAGTCCTTTTTCGAAAACATTTTCAGCCAAGGTTGCTGTAAAGAGCGCGGCATCATCATAAGCAGAAGCCTTATGCCCCTGTATGGAAACAGAAATTGCCGGCACTTTGTATAACGTCGCTTCTTTGGCAGCAGCAACGGTTCCGGAATAATTAATATTGACCCCGACGTTTGCACCTGGATTAATTCCAGAAATCACCATGTCCGGTTTTGCATCGAGAATCTCCATGAGACCGATCTTGATACAGTCAACCGGCGTTCCGTCAACGGCATATCCCTGAAATCCGTTATTGAGGGTGATTTTTTGGGTTCGAAGCGGTTGATGAAGGGTGATGCCATGACCAACGGCGCTCCGTTCACGATCCGGCGCAATGACGGTTACAAAATGGCGGGCGACAAGCTTGTCATACAGCGCCCAGAGTCCGTCCGCGTATATGCCGTCATCATTGGTTAATAGAATATTCATTTTTCGTTTTAAATTTTAGTGAATCAAGAATTCATAATAGTTATTCTCTCTGAAGCCAAACGATTTCACGAGTTTTATCCGCATTTGGCGTGATCTTTCACTAAAAATTTAATTATACCTGAAACGGTAATATTTTCAAAAGTCTAAAGTATTACGAAAATTCTAATTTTTTTCGGGTTACGAAATTCTAATTTTATAATAGAAAATAGCGTAAAATCTTTCAATAGCCGATAAAAGCATCGTGGAACTTTGAAACAACATCTTGACTTTTTCCATTAAAAAGGCATTTATACTTGATAATTCATTCTTATTCAAGATGTTATTACTATGGATTCAGGGTAAACGCATGTAAATCCC
>JAFDCA010000054.1 GCA_019313025.1 Deltaproteobacteria bacterium | reverse complement strand
TTTTGTCAGGAATACATTCATTACCAATAAGATGATAAATACAAGCAATATTCTTCTCAAATGCTGAGCATAAGAAAAATCGGTGTTGTAGGCCGAACCTACCGAAATCTCAACCGATACCGTCAGATAGTGACAATTCTTTTCAAGTATGGTTTTGGCGATCTCATAGAGCTTCTCAAGATCGATCAGTACATAGAGGTTGGGCTTCAGCTTATTTCAAAAAATCGGCGCAAGCACTTTGAAAAACTTTCAAGGGCAGAAAGGGTGAGAATGGCCTTTGAAGAGCTCGGCCCCACCTATGTAAAACTCGGCCAGATTCTATCCACCCGCCCTGATCTCATCCCCATTGATTTTACGCAAGAACTTTCCAAACTTCAAGATAAAGTTCCTCCCTTTTCGTTCGATGTGGCGAAAAGGAACATTGAATCAGAGTTTGGTAAACCCATTGAAGAACTTTTCGATTTTTTTAGCGAAACACCGGTTGCTGCTGCCTCCATCGGTCAGGTACACAAGGCCAGATTAAAGGATGGTGAAATGGTGGCGGTAAAGATTCAGCGACCCGGCATCAAAAAGATCATCGAAATCGATCTTGAAATTATGCTTCATTTGGCAACGCTGGTAGAACGCAACATAAAAGAGATGGCCCTGTATCGACCGGTTAAAATCGTGGAAGAATTCGCCCGAACCCTTGAAAGGGAGATTGACTATACCATTGAAGCCAGTAGTATGGAACGATTTGCCCGCCATTTTTTGGACGATTCCAGCATTTATATACCAACCGTTTTCAGAAGCATGTCAACGGAGAATGTTCTGACCATGGAACTGATGGATGGCATCAAAGTATCTGAAATCGACCAACTTGAAGGGGCGGACCTTGACCGGAAAAAGATTACTGCCCTGGGTGCTGATTTTTACCTAAAACAAGTGTTTGATCTCGGTTTTTTTCATGCAGACCCTCACCCAGGGAATATTTTTATACTTCCTGAAAATGTTATCTGTCTCGTAGACTTTGGCATGACCGGGGCGGTGGATCGCCAGACCAGAGAAGATTTTGTCGATTTGATAGACAGCGTTATCCATAGACAAGAAGCAAGGGTGACCCAGGTGCTTTTAAAACTGACACACTGGCAAGAAGAGCCTCATATTAGACAGCTTGAAAAGGATGTGTCGGACTTTATAGGCCAGCACCTTCATAAGCCCTTGAAGGAAATTGAGATCGGAAGGTTGTTGAACAATTTGCTTGAGCTGGTGTCACGACATCGTCTTATGATTGCTCCGGATATATTCCTTATGATGAAGACGTTGACGATGGTGGAAGGCGTGGCACTGGCACTCGATCCTGATTTTGACATGATCGCTCAGGCTGCACCGTTCATAAAACGAGTTAAATTTGAACGGTTCTATCCCGGAAGAATCGCGAATGATATGATCCAGCTCGGATCTCAAATGATTCAGTTCGCTCAGCAGTTTCCTAAAGATTTGCTCGAGATTACACGACTGGTGCGTCTTCAGAAACTGTCTTTAAAAATGGAGCATAAAGGGCTTGAAGCCATGATGGCGACCCATGACCGCGTCAGTAACAGAATATCATTTTCAATCATTATCGCGGCACTAATCATTGGTTCAGCACTCATCGTTATTTCTGAAACTCCTCCCCTTTTTTACGGCATATCCTTGATTGGAATTGTTTTGTTTTCAACCGCTGCAATTATGGGAATCTGGCTTCTCATCGCGATATTAAGAAAGGGAAGATTATAAATTATAGCATCGTATATCCCGGTCCTTCACCCCCTTCCGGGCATGTCCATGTTATATTTCCGTAAGGGTCCTTTATATCACAAGTTTTACAGTGAAGACAATTGGATGGATTCAGCTTGAGTCGACGTGTTGATGTCTTTGGGTCGGTTTCGATTTCGTAAACATCGCCTGGACAGAATCTTGTGCATGGAGATTTATAGGACGAAAAACATTCATTGACGCAAAGGTCTTTATCGTGAACGATAATATGGCTGGGTTGATCCTCCCTGTGCATGGTTTTGGATAGATATACACCGGTAAGTTTATCTACAAACAAAACGCCATCGAGGGTTTTCTTTTCAGCCGCTGAACGGACATCTTCGTGGCTCTCTTTTGCGGGATTTAGCGTATCTGAATCGGGTTGGATCGGCATTTTATCGACAAAACCCCGCCCCTTGGTGAGATATTGAGCACCGATGTGAATCCATTTTATCAGGCCCTTTTTCGAAAGGGCCTGGGAAAAATTCCTGGCCTCGTAAATTTCTTTGCCTGCCCAGTTGTTCCCAAACGATTCAGAATAAACGCCGAGTGTTTCTTGTGTAAAATCATTTTTTTCCAAAGCGTTTACGATGGCCTCTGCGGCCATCATCCCCGACTTCATGGACAAATGTACCCCTTTTAAACCCGGCGTGTTCTGCATGGATGCACATCCGCCCACAAAAACACCGCCGTCTACGGCAAGTTTGGGGATGGTAAAATACCCACCGGATGAAACGGTTCTTGCACCTTGTTCCAAGACTTTTCCGTTTTTAATGATGTTCGCCACAAAAGGATGCTGTTTGAATTTTATGAATTCATCATATAAATCCAACATGGGATTCTGGTAACTGAGTCCCACAAGAAAGCCGATGGCCACCATGTTATTTTTAATCTCATAAATAAACCCGCCTCCAGGAATATCCAGCCCCAGGGGGTATCCCAATGTGTGAATGTCGTTTGTGTCGTTGAAGGTAAAGTAATTATTTTCCGGAAGCTGAATCACTTCTTTGATGCCGGATTCAAACACCTGGGGCATTTTATCGGAAAAAAGATTTAGTTTTTGTGAGACATCCTTCGTTAGACTTCCCCGCGCCCCTTCACCGAAAACCGTTACTTTGGCCAGCAAATCGATTCCAGGTTCAAAATTGTTCTTGGGACGTCCATCTTTATCAAGACCTTTGTCGCCGGTGCGTACGCCGATAATCGTATTCTGATCTTTAGCATAGAGAACTTCTTTGCCTGAAAAACCCGGAAAAATATTTACACCGAGTTCTTCGGCGATACTTCCCAGCCACCGGGTGAATCTGGAAAGACTAATGATCAAGAAGCTTTTATTGTGCATATATTTGGGAACTATGGGAATTCGGTAGTGTTTTTTTCGAGTCAAAAAATAGAACCCATCTTCTTTTACGGTTGATTCAACGGGACATTCTTTTTCCAAATAATTTGGAAGCAGTTCCTTTAAGGCAATCGGATTTAGAATAGCACCGCTCAATGCATGAGATCCAATTTCCGCACCCTTTTCGATCAGGGCCACTTCCGGGGTTAAATTTTTTTCCTTGGCGAGTTGCATCAGACGGATGGCGCCTGCAAGACTTGCAGGACCACCCCCCACAAAAAGCACATCAAAATCAATTTTTTCACGCTCAATATCCATTTTTTGAACCTCGAATGTTAATATCAGTTAAAAATACTAACTAAAATGAACCCGCAAATACATAGGGATTCAGAATTTAATCTGGTCAATTATCATGATATTTTTGGTTTGTAAACCATATCTGCATCACATGTATTCGTTTCGAAATTTAAGAGCTCGCCCATAGGTGGCCACCAGGCTTTTTGGGACTGCTGCATCATCCGCCACACGACATACAGCAGTTGGCAAAAATATATTCCGAATGAATGAATAACAGTCACGATTTGCCTAAGGCCGCCGGTTGATTTCGTTTAGGTCGGGAAGCTGTGTGAGCAAATTAGAGCGCGTTAAAGAGAACATCTTCGAGATTTTTCATATTGGAAAATAAAATCAAACGACTCCATGATACTCTAAAAAGCCATGACCATGTTCTCTTTTACGCGCCTTTGTTTGCGAGTTCTTGCCGATCCAAACGAAATCAACCGGCGGCTGAAAAGGAATGTTATTATGACAATAACTATAGGCGGATAAAAAGGCTTTTTAGAGTGAGTATGGTGCGAAATTTGAGATATGAGTTTTTCGAAGGTTAAAGTATGGATGTAAGCATATAAAATTTAACAATTTCTTTTCTATTCTTTCTGAAGAGAAGCCTGTTCAACACGATTGCGGCCCTTTTCTTTGGCGCGATACAAGGCTTCATCCGCATTTGCAATCAACTCATCCACGGTCGATTCTCCGTTAGAGGTTGCCAGGCCCTGGCTGATTGTAAAAGGGATGCTGACGCCGTTAATATCTGCATTTTTTTCATTTATTTTGAGTCGGATCCTTTCAGCGATGACAAATGCATCTGCCTGTTTTGCCCCAGGCAGGACCACAATAAATTCTTCTCCCCCAAATCTTCCGACAGTATCATATTTTCTGATGGTTTCTTCCACCCGATTCATACTCTCTCGAAGCACTGCGTCACCTGCAAGATGCCCGAAGGTATCATTTATTTTCTTAAAATGATCCAGATCAAGCATTGAGATACTTATACAAGAATTGTTTCTTTTTGCCCTGGAAATTTCACTTTCAATCTGCGATAGAATCGCCCGGCGATTCAGAACACCTGTCAGCGGATCCGTCCGCGATTGTATTTCCAGTTTTTTCTTGGCTTCCAGTAGTTCAGACTGCAACTGAACGATTCGTTGGCCGGCTCTGACGCGAACACGCAGCTCATGCATGTCAAAAGGCTTGGTTATGTAATCATCTGCACCGGCATCCATGCCCGTGACGATGTTCTCTTTTGATTCTTTTGCCGTGAGCAACGTGATATAGGTATATTGATCTTCTTTTTTTGAAGTTTCGCGAATCTTTCGGCAAATCTCGATGCCTTCGATACCCGGCATCATCCAATCAAGGATGACCAGTTTGGGTGCATCTTCCTCGTGAAGCTTTTTCCACGCATCATTTCCATCGGTGGCAGAGACGACATCATAGCCCCACTTGGTGAGCATGTTTTCCAGAATAAGACGGGATGTAACATCGTCTTCAGCAATTAATATTTTCATTGGATGCTCCTAATTTTTTGCCAGTAATTGTAGGTTCAACCGGTGTTTCAATGCCTCGAATTGTTCATCAAGTTTAGGGATCAGTGATGCCGCTTTAATCAAATCTCCGGTTTCACCCGCGATTTCGATCTGATACGCAATTTCTTTGAAGGCCGTGGCACTGATGTTTGCAGCGGCACCCTTTAGAGAATGTGCTTGACGATATATCACATTCGTGTCCTTATTATCAAACGCTTCTTTTATGGACCTGATTTGGCACAGAGAATCTTCAATGAATCCTTTAAGGATCTCTTTTGCGAGATCTTCATCACCCAAGAGCCGGTCGAAAAAACTTCCTTTATCAAAAATAACGTCTTTTGGTAATGATTCATTGACAACCTCCGCCTCAAGTCTCCCTTCGGATTCATTGAGCCACTTTTCAATTATATCGCAAAGTTTCTTTGGATGAATCGGTTTGGCGATATAGTCATCCATGCCGGCGTTAAGACATTTTTCGCGATCGCCTTTCAAGGCATGAGCTGTCATTGCAATAATTGGGACCCTTTTCGATCCGGTGGAGGATTCGAGATTTGAACCTGAACGATCAGCCGATCCGTCTTTGAGCTCTTTTTCCCATTTTCGGATTTCATTTGTTGCCTCGTAACCATCCATTCCCGGCATTTGACAATCCATCAAAACAATATCATATGGTATCTTTTTAATAGCATCAACCGCTTCTTTGCCATTTTTAACGATATCAGCACTGTACCCGAAATTTTTTAAGGTGCTCATGGCCACTTTTTGGTTTGTGATGTTGTCTTCAGCCAAAAGAATGCGAGCCGAACGCTGTTGTCTCTCGCTAATGGTGTGTCGGGTGAAAATGGACATCGGCTGTTCCGGTGCTTTTTCATTGCGCAGTCCGGCAACCGTTACAAGACAATCATAAAGTTGTGATTGTTTGACCGGTTTTGTCAGATATCCGACAAAACCGATTTTTTCGAGTCGCTTGGCGTCACCACGTTTACCAATTGAAGTCATCAAGACAAGAATTGTATTTTTCAAATCAGAATCCTGTTTGATTATTTTCCCAAGCGTTTCTCCATCCATTCCAGGCATCTGCATATCAAGGATGGCAAGATCAAACGGGCGATTATCATCGATTCCCTGTTGCATTTTTTTTAGCGCCTCTTTACCATTGGATGCTTCATCGAATCGACAACCCCATGACTTTAACTGCTCTCTTAAAACATGCCGATTGGTTGCATTATCATCCACAATCAGAATGTGCTTGTTTCTGATGTCTCCCGGAAGCATCTCTCTTTTCCCGGATCGTTCACGCTG
>JAFDCA010000053.1 GCA_019313025.1 Deltaproteobacteria bacterium | reverse complement strand
TTCGTAATATTGTCTGAAGAATTCATCTCTTCCAATGGCATCAAAAACACGGTAATAACGCCAGGGATAACCAGCGTAAAGTTCATCTCCACCAGCCCCTGAAAGGCACACCTTCACGAATTTGGATGCAAGACGCGCTACATAGAAATTGGGATAGCTCATTCCAAGGCGTAAATCTTCAAGATGCCATACCACATTACTCAAGGCCCATGAAATGTCTGATGCATTTACAACTTGCTGGTAATGTTCAGTCTTGAAGTGGCAGGAGATCAACTCTGCATCTCGACGCTCGTCGAAGTTTGCCTCCGCGCCGGTGACGGATGAAAGGTCAAATCCACATGTGAAAGTAGAAAGGCGAGGGATGTGGGAGGCTGCTACAGCGACAATTGAACCCGAGTCCATGCCTCCTGACAGGTAGCTACCGACGGGTACATCACTCATGAGCTGTCTTGTGACAGCTTGCTTAAAAAGTCGTAAAGTTTCTTCTTTGGCCTCTTTTTCCGTCATTTTTTCATTACGTCTAGTAAAATCAAAATCCCACCACGTATGCTTCTTGAGCTCGGGTTCTTGCTCGCTGATCCATCTAATCGAAGCGGCCTGAAGTAAATTTATACCTTTAAAAAGTGTATGGTATCGAAACAAGTTTTGGAAGGTAAAATACTCGTTGAGAGCATCAACATTCACTTGAGTCGTAACCAAAGGATGTGTTAAAATGGCTTTTATTTCCGAAGCAAAGATCAAGGTTTTTCTTATCTTTGTCCAATATAGGGGTTTTATCCCATACCGATCACGAACTAAATAGAGCCTTCGCATTCGACCATCCCACAAGCCAAAGGCAAACATGCCATTCAGTCTCTTTACTACATCTATTCCCCAAGCTTCATATCCGTTGAGCAAAACTTCTGTATCCGTTCTGGATCTAAAATGATATCCTATGGCCTCAAGCTCAACTTTGATTTCAAGATGGTTATAAATTTCCCCATTGTAAACTAAAACGATTGTTCCTTCTTTATTAGCCATCGGCTGATGGCCTGCCGGAGTAAGGTCAAGAATTGCAAGCCGTCTATGGCCAAGTCCAATATTTACATCTATATAGTGCCCCTCATTATCAGGACCCCGATGGGCCAATGCATCGGTCATTGACTTTATATAACGATGGGGAATCGGTTCTCCATCTAAATTAAAAATTCCACAAATACCGCACATTTTTAATAACAGACTGATCAATTAGATTAGATGAACAAATTTTATTTACATCACACTTTTGACTGTAGGGTTTCTGATTTCATAATATGAAATTCACGCCAGTCTATAAGTCGTTTTAGGCCTTCTTCTAAGCCTACAGTCCATTTAAAACCTAAATCTTTTTCTGCTAATCTTGGATCTCCTATTCGGTTTCTCACAAACGTTTCCCCTTCAGACTCATAACAAATATCCAAATCTGAACCAGTTATCTTCAAAATCAGTTCAGTTAAATCTTTTATGGAAGTTTTGATACCTCGACCTATATTGTAAAATCCAAAGGGTATGTCAGCTTTTAGGGCACAGACATTCGCACGCGCTGTATCTGTCACATAAATAAAATCGTAGGCTTGACTACCATCTCCATACACAACCGGTGAAAGACCTTTTTCGATGTTGTCGAGAATCTTCATAATTACTGCGATGTATACTCCTTTGTAATCCTGGCGAGGGCCATAGACGTTCATATATCTCAAACAAACTCCTTCAAGGCAGTATCGTTTGTGATACGCCTTAAACATATGCTCTCCAGCTATTTTGGTGGCTCCATAAAAGGTCCAGTTGTTGTATGGATGGCTCTCCGTCATGGGTTCTTCTACAGCATCTCCATAAACAGATGCTGATGAGGAATATACCAAGCGCTTAACTTTATTCGTGACACATGCCTCAAGTACATTAAACATGCCACGTATATTAACATCAAACGCTGCTCTTGGAAATTCATTGCACTGCAAGAGCCACAGAGCAGCAAGATGAACCACTGCATCTACATCTTTCATAGCAGAATTAAGTATATCTATCTGGGTAATATCTCCCCCAATCTCAAATATGTTGCATCGAGGATCTTTGAGGGCTTGTTTTAAATTTTCGTAGGTTCCTCTACAAAAATTATCGTAGACAATGATCTCTCGAATGTCTTCCTTGAGCAATTCCTCTACTATATGTGACCCAATTAGTCCTGCTCCACCAAGTACAAGAATCCTTTTTCCTATAATGTCCATTTACTCGTCTCCACGCAATTTTTAGCATCGATGCGTCTTGTCATAAAGTTTTTCGTTGAATTTCTTCTGTAGTCTTCGATATGCCTTCAAACGGATCCATTAATCCTTCCCGGTCGATTAAACTACATAGTTTGGTTATATCAGCAATGAGGTTCCAGCGTTCAGGATTATATTCGAGCTTAAAATTTGGTTCCTTCTTCAGCACAGCACCTGCTATTTCAGCAATATCTTTAATGCTCAGCACTTTCGGACCTCCAACATTAAAAACATTATATCCCTTTAAACTCAGACATATATCAATTATTCTTATCAGATCATCAATGTAAATTGGGTTTATTCTGGGTTGTCCGTCGTTATAAAGGGTAATCGTCTTTCTTTCTCTTACAAGATTGATAATCTTTGGAATTATACGGTTGTTTTGCCCAGGTCCATACGGTCCAAACAGACGAAAAATACTTATATTGAATACGTCTTCATAGCATCTTAGAAGGTCTTCGGAAGTATTCTTTGTGAGAGAGTAAAAGTCTATCGATTTTCGAGGGCTTGTCTCTAATAGGGGGCTAACGGATTTCGAATAGACATTACCTGAAGAAAAATGAATGAAATGAGACACCCCTGTTTCATATGCATAATCTGCAAGTCGTTGAGTTGCGGTTGTGTTAACACTGAAGAGCTCATTCGCTCTATCAGGAAAGGAAGCATTCGCTTGCGCCAAGTGAATAATGGTATCTATATCTTTAGGAAGTAACTTTCTAAAATTTAAATCTGTTAAATCGCCTTGAATGACTTGTACTTTGTCAGACACATCAAGTTTCTTAGCACTTCGAACAAAACACACCAAATCATATTTTATCCTGAGAGTAGATACTAAGCTTCTGCCAATATATCCTGTAGCACCAGTTATCAATATTCTCAATTTTAGTCCTATAAGAAGAATCGATTGATAGAGATTATCATAACCTCTAACAATTTAAATCTTTCCTTTTATTTTTGGTTTTCTTTTGGTTTTTAAAAAATATATAGTTTTGTATTCATCAATTGAATTACTTTTTTTATCGATGATCTCCAAGTCAGCCATGTCAAGCATAAAAGCTAAATCAAGCAGTTTCAAGCGTTTTAAATGAAAAACATCTTCTGCATTTTCAGGTCGTTTCAGCTTTTTGTACCACTCATTGGAGGTTTCAGGTTTTGGAGCATTTGGTGTTTTTTCACCAATCCAAATGTTAATATGTCCGTCTTGCTTACTTATTCTTCGAGCCTCTGAGAGAGATTTTACTGGATCAATGACATGATCGAGAGAAGTCGCAAATACTACATGATCGAAAGCTTCGTCTTTAAATGGCAGAAATTCCCCCGCAGACCGGATCTGAAAATAGTCTGCTGCAGATTCTCCTACCAAAGGATCAATACCGATAAAACGAGTTCTTTCTGAATAATGAGAGAAATAAGAAGGCCAAGGTTGTGGGCCACACCCAACATCAAGCACCAAACCATCAAAACTGCAAAACTGGGCAAATTCATGACAATCCGAACGATCTCCCACGGACAGATTGTTTATAGGATCCTCTATATAAGATATCATTCCGTTCGCTTGAAGCTGTTTCCATATATCTCCTAAATCCATGGAGTTGAATGATGAGGGGATCAAGTCCCATGAAAAGGGAAGTTTCATATAATATTCACCGCATGAATAGCATTGGCTATCCTCAGATTTTTTTAATTCAATTGTCTTTAGACAATTAGGGCATCTTATGATTTCGTTAACCTCTTGAAGACTTACTTTCATGAATTGATTCCTTCATAAAAAAAATAGAGATAAATTTTTATAGGCATACATTATAAAATCATCGCAAAATTGATTAAAGTAGTAAACAAACCAATAAACCTCTCCATCAGTTTCGTGATGCCAACTTTTTTATTGCAGTTTTGAATATATTCAAGTAATCTTTTCCTCCTTCATCGATAGTTCTAACGTAAGTTTTTACTGTATCACGAATGTTCTTTGATATTTTTTTCATTTCATCTGGGTTTTCGATAGCAAACTCAATGCTATGGATTAAAGACTCAACATCGTGAGCTTCATACAAAAGTACATTTTGCTTATCAAACCAGATGTTTTCATACCAGTTTTTTATCCTTGGCATTAATTGGACTTTTCCTAAAACGGATGCCTCTTGACTAACAGCGTTTAACCCTACCCCACCTAATACCAGATCAGCTGCCTGAATAAATTGATAAACATTATCTTGATAACCAACAAATGTCACAATGTCTCCAAGTCCATGTTTGACTGAACTCCTTTCAATTTCCGCTTTCAAAGGCCCATCTCCCACATAAACGCATTTTACAGCATATTTCTTTGATATTTTTGCTAAAGAAGCTAAAAGGGTGAAGAAAGCCATACCATACAACTCATATTTAACTGAATCAAACCTACTGATGAGAACAATCAAAAATTCATTAGAGTCCAAATATTCTCCTGTTTTAGTAGGCATCTTTTTTGGCATCGATGTAATAACCGGGAGCCTAACATAATTTGCAGGTATATTTGCAAAGAGCTTTCGATAATCAGGTCCAAAACAATCAATGACTGCATCAACATTCGAAAAAATTAATCTATTGAGAAATCTAGGTATCAGCCTAAGATCGCTTCCCCTTG
>JAFDCA010000052.1 GCA_019313025.1 Deltaproteobacteria bacterium | reverse complement strand
GAGGTTTGTAAAAGATTCGAATCAGTTTAGTTGTAAGGGGGTGATGATTGTGAGGCGATTTATATTGCCCCGAGTGGCCCATTGTAGCGAGGGATGCCAAATCAAGTCCTGAGCAAGACGTTAAACTGCTCAAAAAACTGAATAAACAAGTTTTTACCTGATTCTTGAACGGATTGGAGGTTGAGAAGTTCGGTTAGAATCGCTGCCTTGACATTCAAACCTCCAAACCGAGTCAAATGGTTCAGAAATTCATATATATTGCATCCTTTTTAAAAAAGTTTCGTCTATTTGGGTAGAAAAATGTTCAACATCCGAACCTAAAAAGGAGGCATCATGAAACCCATCCAAAACGATGAAATAATAAAGGAAGTACGACGACACTATGCCGAGATAGCCAATCAAAATAAAACGGGTCGTTGTTCGACAACGTTCTCCTGCTGCGAGGAAAAACCTTTACCGACCTTATCAAAACATCACAAAAGCTTTAAATATACTGAACAAGAAATTTTAAATATTCCTGTAGAAGTCCTGATGGGACTCGGTTGCGGAAATCCGTGTGCCATAGCGGCGATTAGACCCGGAGAAACCGTCCTCGATTTGGGAAGCGGAGGCGGCATCGATTGTTTTATTGCCGCCAAAAAAGTGGGTGACACCGGACACGTCATCGGGGTGGATATGACGCCGGAGATGTTGAGCAGAGCCCGTAATGACGTGATAAAATACGGGTATAAAAATATTGAATTTCGATTGGGAGAAATTGAGAATCTGCCCGTGGCTGATTCATCTGTTGACGTGATCATTTCCAATTGCGTCATTAATCTTTCTCCTGACAAGCCCAGAGTTTTTGCTGAAGCATTTCGTGTTTTAAAACCCGGCGGACGTTTATCCGTTTCCGACATGATTGCTACATCTCACATATCTGAAAAAACTCAAAAGGATATATCTCTTTATGTTGGCTGTTTAGCCGGTGCAGTATATCTTGATGATCTAAAGAAAATTCTCAAGAAGGCAGGTTTTCATGAGATTAAAATACAATTAAATGATGGCAGCGGTAATGATTGCGCCAAAGGGAAAAATCTATAAAACATTGTCACTTCGGCAATGATTAAAGCCATAAAACCTGCTTGGAAAAGGAAAAGAATTATCCGAGCCGGTATATGTATACACAGGCAAAAGCAGGTTGGCAATTCCCTGAAAAATCTAAAATTCGGGACGTCTTAGAACGGTTGAAACACATATTATGGTACGCCGTTAAAGTCATTGCGTCATGTCGGGAGGCCCAGGCTCGCAGGAGAATCCAACTTTATTTCGACGATCGGTTGATAGATGAGTTTGAAAAGGCGGGCAAAAGAATAGCAAAAAAGGACGTCGATGATCACAGTAATCTTTTATAAATTTTCAAAAAATAACCCAAAAAAATGAAGCCATCCCCCAGATGGGTGATGTTTTTTCGATCGAATTATGGTTTTATACCTCTAAATGGCGACGATTAGTTTTAAATTAATTAAAAATTAATCGGCCATCTGTAGTCTGCAATAAGTGATGTGTCGATGTTGTTTGAAATTATGGGTGAGAAGAACTTGGCAAATAATTAACCGGTAAGTGAAGGATGTCAAAATAGTAAAGGAAAAGACATTGAAACGATCAACAGTGGGAAATAGTATCAAATTCTTGCTTAAATGTTTTATGGTCTCGCTGAGTTTTGCATCAATCTCATATGCGAAGCCGGTGTCATATGAAATTCCGAACAACATTGATCCTTCTGCCAAATATTTCTTCTTTTTACATAATTATTATGTGGAACAGCACGGTCCAAACGGGGACTGTAAGTATTACGATATTTTAAAGACTTTTACCGACAAAGGTTTCACAGTGATTAGCGAAGTGCGATCCAATGAAATTGTCCCTTCACAATATGCCCAAAAAATAGTCCGACAGATCAAGAGACTTCTGGATACCGGTGTTCCACCAGAACACATTACCATTGCCGGACATTCCAAGGGAGGGGTTATATCTCTATGCGCGGCGTCTCAGTTGGGAAATCCGAAAATCGGTTTCATTATAATGGCGGGTTGTGAAATCAAACCGCTTGAACATACTTATCCCGATTTTACGCGCGTTAAAGGCAATTTTCTGTCAATTTATGCCTCATCAGATTCAGTAGCGAACAGTTGCCAAAACGGTTTTTCAAAAGTAATTATAGGAATTTGTTATAAGGAAATAACAGTAAAAAGCGATAAAGGGCACAGACTCTTTTTTAAGCCAGAAGATATTTGGATCGAGCCCGTGATGACTTGGATAAACCAAAGAACAAACAATGAGCACTAAACTTTATTTCAAATGCCCGGGCAATGATCCGGTTTCAAGGGCCGTTCCGGAGTTGTTTGCCTGTCCTGATTGCGGGAGGGAGGTTGAGATATGGACAGATGAAATTAACGGTAGATGCATTTTCTGTACGAGAATATTTCAAAAGGACAACACAGCTACGGCGATGGAGAAAACGCCTTATAAAAAAAATGTGCAGGCAGCGCTGGAAAAACTGACGCAACTTGCAGGTCAATTGGGTGCAAGCGATGCCAAAGCCATTTTTGCCACCGACATTTCGATTGAAGATGACTTGGCGAAGCTTTGCAAAAAACCTCGATGTGAGAACTACGGTTTGTCAGCCGGTTGTCCCCCTCATGTCTCAGGGCCGGATGGATTTCGAAAATTACTCAAAAACTTTGAACATGCAGTGGTGTTAAAGATCGATGTGCCCTCGGAAATTCTTCTTTCTGATGAACGTCGCGACATATTTCGGCTGCTTCATGAAATTGCCTCGAATATCGAACAGGCGGCCATTGATATGGGGTTTTATAATTCAGACGCCTTCGCGGGAGGTTCCTGTAAGCAGATTTTTTGCCGGGATTACCCCGACTGCCGAGTTTTAGAGAAACGCGGGGAGTGCCGCAATCCTCTTTTCGCCCGACCGTCCATGTCAGGTTTTGGAATCAACGTCCTCAAGTTAAAGAAGGCGGCGGGCTGGATGCCCAACAAAACCTTACGGGATAGCGATCCTGATACGGTCTCCATGGAAACGGTTTGCGCAATGATATTGATCGGTTGATGCAGATCATGCAAGTTTCTGGTGATTACTAATTTGGGAGATATTATGAAACCAAAGGATTTAAAAAATTACGGAAAATCTTTGCTTGAAATGATGGGAAGTATGCCTCAAGAGATACAACAAGAGATTTCAGATACGGGCTTTAGCATCATGAAGAAATATTTACATTCGGTCGATCTGACGCGTTTTGCTGCTTCTATGGATATGGAAAGAGAAAAAATGTTGAAGAAGAACCTGTCGATTGTATCTGAAAAGGGACTCAACAGCAAAGAATTCATACACCAACAAATTGATTGGTCAGCCTCTTTTATCACGGCTTCAAAAATAATCGGAAGAGAAAAAGCTTTGAGCGTATTCAGGGAGATAACTGAAAAAACCTATCCGAAACTCTTTTTCACTTTGTTTCCGACTCCTGAAGATTTGAATGCATTCGATGATCCGTTTATGGCGTTTAAGGAATGGTTTTTGGTTATGATGGAAGCCAACAAAAATGTCGGATTGTTCGACTATAAAATCGTTAAAGATACGGAAGATGCTTTTCAAATGGACTGCTTCTGGTGTGTGTGGCATGAGACATACAAACAACTTGGGGCCAAAGACGCATGCATACCGGTTTGTCATGCTGATGATGCTTTTTATCCGGATTATTTTCAACAAACTGACATTAAATATAAAAGAACACAAACATTGGGATGGGGGGAAGATCGTTGTGATTTCAGATTTGAGCGTTCTATTATTTAGTCTTTCTGATAACAATAAGTATTAAAATATTGACAGTCATAAATATTTCGATTAATAAAAAGACCGGTCGGTATTTTTATTAAGGCGAGGTAATTATGGCTACCAAAGGGATGCAGACACGGCAGGATATTATCACAAAGT
>JAFDCA010000051.1 GCA_019313025.1 Deltaproteobacteria bacterium | reverse complement strand
TAAGGGCGTCCAGTGCTTCTTGGGCCGCCTCTTTCACATCAACGCTATATGGACCGTTCAGAACGGTTTCAAGTTGTGGAATGATTTCCTTGTCTCCGGAAATTCCTAAAAGATATAGAATGTCCCCCTTGACCGTATCATCCGCCGTTAAAAAGCAATCCCATAAATAGGGTATGGTATGGTGTACCAGCGTATGGTTTTCCTCGGCGATGGTTTCAAATGCCACCATGGCTGCCAGGCGAACCGGCCATTTTTTGTCAACCAGGAGTTCCGTAAATGACGAAAAAATTTTTCCGCTTTCGAGCATCATTCTGGCCACATCTACGGCGCCGCCTTCTTCAAACATGGCTTTCAATGATGATGCACTGAGTCGAGAGGGATCCCGATTTAAAATCATGTCGACAATTTCTGCCATCCGAATCGATCCGGTCCAATAAAATTGATCATCCAGCAATACCGTCGGTGCGGACTGAATCTTGTCTGAAGCCGCCATTTCCGGAAAAAATGCACCGTCAATGATGGTCAGCTTTATGGATTCGCAAGCCGAAGCAAGATGCAGCAGTTCCTTTACTGTGGCCGGACAAAATGGAAAATGGGGCATAATATAAACTTTTAACAGGGCGGGAACCTGAATTTGATGTAGCTTATTGTGAACCGGCAAAAAACCATTTCCTGCTGGGCTATCCCCGTGGGCCAGCAAATTCAGAAACGGTTCCAGTTCCATACCCGTTGGAATCGCCAGATATCCAATATTACCGATCCGAATCATGGGTGGTTTCGATTCATCGTCTTTTTCTTTTTTTACTTTTATTTTAGGAACAACGCGCGTCAAATCATCACAGAAATCTTTTAATGTTTGGCTGCGTTCATCATTTGTCAAAATAAGACGGATGTGTATGTCATCTATCAGAATTTGACTCCAACCGGCGATTTTCTTTTTTTCTTTCTCTGAAATCATCGACTTCTCATTTTTACTAAGAAGTTCAAATCTTACTCGTCATTTTTTACTGTTATGCCAACCTTGATATTGAAACAGAAAAAGTTTCAAGTGTCTAAAGTGAGCTAAAATTAAGGAATTATTTGACCAATTATATTTTAATGACAGCGCGTTAGCGCTACCTCAACTTCCCCGTTTAATTCGGGATAAATAGGCACTTGTGAGAAGGATTAAGAAACATTTGCATTGTAAGGGTTTATGTCGAATATTTAATTTGTTTAATAGTAACTCAACAATTATATAAAGCGGGACAAAAATTGTGCCGCAATTTCATTTTCCACCCATTTCATATCATTCTTCTGCTTTCCAATACGGTAAATACCAGTAATCGCTTCCGCGATTGATGTTGCGTTACGATATCCCTCAACCACTGCTTGTTCGATGACATTCCAGTCTCGTGTCTGAGTAAAGTCTTTAAAAGCCTCGATTATTTGAGGAAACAATGTTTTGGTAAAGTTTTCTATAAAAGCCACATAAAATGCAAGAGATGATGATTTTTGCTTTTCGATAATATGGGTGAGTGTTCCATAAACGCTTGTGTCAGCCAAAAGGTCTTTAACAGTTCGCGTTAGTAGCTCGATGGGGGTATGGGGAAACGCTGCAATAATTTCTTGCCATGTTTTGCGGTCAAAAACCGAGTCCTGCATTTCGCCCAACTCATGATAGATGTATGTATCTGCTTCATTGGTGGCAATTCTTGACAAATTGCGATGTAGCTCTCCAGGAGTCTGTTCTTTCAGTCCATAATCTTCCAATCCGAACTTAAGTGCATAATGTCCTGATTTTTTAACATAAAAAATTTGATCCCAAAGATAAAGCTTTGCAGATTCTTTGCGAAAATAAATACAACTTTCCTGAGACAGCGCAGGGGTGGTCAACAGATCTCGAGCCAGCTCCTCACCAAGAACAAATATCGTAATTCCGTTTATTTCTTTCTTGTCTTCAACTGCGGCCAGAAAAAAAGAAGGTTTTAGGCTCCGGGCATATCCGCCCCCGTAGATGTAACCATGAGGCTCTAAAATAGCATTGATTCCTTTGACATCAAATGGATCGAATCGCTGCTCAAGAAGGATGATGTCACCAAAATCTTTTTCTACCAGTTTTTCCCATGATTCTTCTTTGTCACCAATCCATTTTAAGACCTCTGAAGGATCATTTTCAATCCATGGATCCAATCTGTTTTCCCACTTGTACAAATCCCGCAATCGCAATGCCAAACCGCAGATGGAATAAAGTCCGGCATGCTGGGCATCCGCAATATTGCAGTTCTCAAGGACTTGGTCGGTGATGTCATCTATCTGAAACATATCGCTTTGATTCCACTTTATGGCAAACGCGCCTGACGATCCTCAAGGGCAATAAAAATATCCTTTGCAGGAATTGCGCCGTCTCTTAAAATTTTCGGGGGATCGATGGTCACATCTACCACGGTCGAGCCGGTACCGCCTTTGAGTGGTCCGGCATCAAGAATCAGATCCACATTATCCGAAATCCGCAGATCGATATCCGAAACCGTTGAACACCCAGAATCACCGGTGATATTGGCACTTGTGGCGGTAAGAGGACCTCCCACAGCCCTTGAGAGGGCTAAAGCAACGGGGTGCTGCGGCATTCGAATACCCACTTTTCCGGTATTTGCCGTAAGGTTTTCCGGCACTGTGTCTTTGGCCTTGAAAACAAGGGTAACCGCACCCGGCCAGAAACAGTTCATAATGTGTACGGCTGCTGAAGAGACATGTTGAACAAGCCTTTTAAGGTCTTGTCGATGGGGTATTAGGATCAGTAAAGGTTTATGATAAGATCGCTGTTTTATTTCAAAGACCTTGTCCACAGCTTCGACGTTCAAGGCATCTGCTCCCAGTCCATAAAGGTACTGTGTGGGGAATACAATGACCCCACCGTCTTTTATGATCTGAAAGCTCTTAACAATATGATCGTCTCTGGGATTTAATGGGTCAACTTGAATGATCTTTAAGCTTTTTGGCTTTTTGATCAATTTGTTTTGCGAGCTCCTTTTTATAGGTTTCCAACTTTTTTAAAAGCGTCGGGTCTGTAAGTGCAAGTATCTGTACCGCCAGGATACCTGCATTTTTTGCACCCGGTTTTCCAATGGATACCGTGGCCACAGGAACCCCGGGAGGCATTTGAACCGTGGAAAGGAGTGCGTCGAGCCCCTGAAGGCAAGATGAATCTATTGGAACGCCGATCACGGGAAGTGACGTATATGCCGCCATATTCCCTGCAAGATGTGCGGCATGCCCGGCCCCTGCAACGATCACTTTTATGCCCCGCTTTTGGGCGGAAGCGGCAAATTTGGCCGCCCGTTTAGGACTGCGGTGTGCGGATGCCACCGTTATTTCATAAGGTATCCCGAAGCTTTTTAAAACCAAAGTGGTTTCTTCCATCACATTAAAATCCGAATCGCTTCCCATGACAATGCCAACCTCGGGCAACCGGTCTGATTGTTTTAATGCCTTATTTCCTTTTTCCAAACATACCTCCTATCCCGGATATTTCACGTCTACGAGACATTCATTTGCAAGACGCTCCAACACATCTTGTTTCTTTTGATCCAGATCCCGACGACGAATCTTTGCGCCTTTTGTCCCGCCGTTTAGAGCAATTTCCGAAAGATAATATATCCCATCATCCGCAATTTGGATGTCCAGATGCGCATAGGGAAAATGACCGCGTTCCATTGCTGTTCGACAAAAATTTAACAAATTCGTGTTCATCTCATGGGGATAATTTTTTCCGCCCATGGAAATGTTCATCCTGAAATTGTTGGGATTGTGCCGAACATACGCTTCTACATAATCTCCTGCAATAATAACGCGAACATCCGTAAAATTACTCAAAAAGGGCTGAATGACAAACGGATATGACGTTTCCGTCAGAGCCACGAAACTGTAAAGGGTTTCAATGGTATCCCATCTTCTCACACCATGACCGCAGTGCAGTTGATCTTCTTTTGTGACCACCGGAGCGATGTTAAGCCTGTTATAGGTATTTATGGCTTCAATGAGATCTGTTCGTCGTGTTATCACACCTGTATGGGGCAGCATCCAATCCTTTAGAACAACCGCCTGCGTTGCTTTGGAATGATTCAGAACCTGGGAAAGAGGAGAAGGGAAACAGGATATCCCACGCGCCATAAGATCGATAAGAATTGATTGTTTGATGTGTTTATACGTCAGAATGCCCAAAAAGATATCCCCGGAACAAAGATCGTGATACCGCTCCTTAAGCTCCCTGCTGCTTCTGACGATCATTGAATCACCTGTTGACCTTGTGTCCTTCGATGCTCAGTTCAATCAAACGATCCAAAAGCCGGCTGAAAGGAATACCCGCTTCTCCGGCAGCAAGCGGCAATAGGCTGGTGGCCGTCATGCCGGGGATGGTGTTGGTCTCAAGAACATAAATATCCTGATCTTTAAGAATCATATCGGTCCGGCTGTATCCCTTACAAAACAGAGCCTTATGCGCTGTTTTGGCTGTTTCTTGTGCTTTTTGGGTCATCACGTCATTAATTCGGGCCGGACAAATTTCATTTGTGGCACCTGCGGTATATTTGGCTTCGTAATCGAAAAAATCAAAGGATTCATTGGGGATAATTTCAACAATGGGCAATGCCTCCAATTGATTATTACCGATAACGCCACCGGTGAGTTCGATACCGCTGATATGTGCCTCTATCAACACCATAGAATCTTGTTCAAAAGCCTTATCGACCGCTTTTTTGAACGAATCTCTTGATTTTACGATAGAGATACCAACACTCGATCCGCTGCCGACCGGCTTAACAACCAGGGGCATCCCCAGTCGTTGGACACACTCATCCACATCTAAAGCGTCGTTTTCCCCCATCACAACATAAGGTGGAACCAATAACCCGGATTTTTCGTAAAGGTGTTTGGAAGCCAGCTTATTCATGCCAAGCGCACTTCCGAGCACCCCCGATCCTTGATAAGGAATATCGAGAAGATCGAGTAATCCCTGAACCGTACCGTCTTCGCCAAAGGGGCCATGGAGAATGATCAATGCGGCATCGATTTTGGATGCATCCTTGACCAATTGTGGAAGGTCGGTTTTTGGATCATACCGAAGGATATCATACTTATTGTGGTCCAGGGCTTCATAAACCTGGTTTCCACTTGAGATAGAAACTTCACGCTCGGAGGATATCCCTCCGGATAAAAGAGCAATAGTTAGTTTTTTCATGAGGTTTCCTTTCCGTTAAAAAAATGCTGAGATGGATGGGTTAATATATATTGCCTATGGTATTTCTGCGTTAGGATTTGAAAATCTGTTCCTTGAATTTGTTATATTCTTCAAGGGTAATAAGGTTGTTCTCAAGCATCCGGACAAGTTCTGAAAACTCTTTATAGCGAATAGACTTAGGGTCTTCGAGTTGTTTGATTTGGCTTGATGAGTTACTATTCAGGGCAGTTGGGTTATGATGTTCGCCGCCGATTTTTAATGATGCAAGTCCCCCAAGAAAACTGATCTCAACGCTTCTTCCGCTGTGCCGATACGTGTTAAGTATTTCTCGAAGGGATTTTCCTTCCATTTTCATGCGTTTCTAAAAATGATAACCTGCAACAATAATCGCGATTAAACCGCCCAAAAAAATACAAATCATGTAATTAATGATGCCACGGAAAAAG
>JAFDCA010000050.1 GCA_019313025.1 Deltaproteobacteria bacterium | reverse complement strand
TTTTTATTTTTAAATATATTAAAAATGTTTTCGGGGCGACAGAGATGCCCCACCGTTGGGTCGGAATTCAAATACAGACAATATGTTTAAATCACCATAACCTGATATTCGGGTTCCCTCTATTGTATCATCACCTGCCGCAACCCTTGATATTGATTGACTAAATTCCTTAGAATTGCTTATTAGTGATTGATACACCATTCCATCTGACCTGAAACGGATCTCTAACTGCTGAATCGAATCCTGATGCTAATCCGATATGGCGTTTCTGTGAATCACCCATATACTGATTACTTTAGTTTGAAACCCTAATCACAAGGGCATGGTCAAAACTGGACCCCTAGGTTAGGCGCAGGATGAGCTTAACTTTGTAATCCAAATCAAGAAATGGGCTTTATTCATTCCAGAGGAGAATAGATCAAGTAACCGATGGAGGGCATCGTATGAGTAGAAAGTCAAAAATCTTGGTTGTCGATGACGATCCTTTTTCCCTAGATCTGCTGCGGCAGGAACTGGAGCACCTCGGGCACGATATAAATACCTGCACGAATGGCAAAAAGGCCATAGAAAAGATTATCAGCGAAACCTCCAAACACGGCTTTCCTGGGATCATTGTGACTGATATAAGGATGCCCGGTATGGACGGTATAGAGCTGATGAAAAGGACTATAGACTTCGACCCTGATCTGCCAGTTATCTTAATTACTGCCTATGGCGATATTTCCATGGCTGTTCAGGCCATGCGCGATGGTGCCTATGATTTCATCGAGAAACCGATAGATTCTGAAAAACTAATAGATGTGGTTAAACGCGGCATGGAAAAGCGTTCCCTTGTTTTGGATAACAGGAGGCTCCGCGCTGAACTCGTGTCCAAGTCCGGGTTGGATACTCAAATCATCGGCAAATCACCCTTGACTATTGAACTTCGTGGAAACATCGCCAACCTTGCTGATACCAACGCTAGTGTTTTAGTCCTCGGCGAAACCGGAACAGGCAAAGACCTGGTAGCGCAATGCCTTCATGAGTTCAGTTCTCGCAGTGGGAACAATTTTGTGCCGGTCAACTGCGGCGCTATTCCCGAAAACATATTTGAGAGTGAGCTGTTTGGTCACGAAGCGGGAGCCTTTACCGGTGCAACCAAGCGCCGCATTGGTAGAATAGAGCATTCTCATGGAGGGACCTTGTTTCTTGATGAAATAGAAAGCATGCCCCGACACCTGCAGGTGAAATTATTACGCACACTTGAAGAGCGTGTGATTGAACGCCTGGGCTCCAACGAGCAAATATCAGTGGATTTCCGGGTTGTTTCTGCGACTAAGGCTGACCTCAAGGAGGCTGTTAGAAAAGGTGACTTTCGAGAGGACCTTTATTTTCGTCTCAACGTCGCTGAGGTTGTTGTCCCTCCCTTGCGCAGCAGACGCGATGATGTCCCCCTGCTATTTGAGTACTTCGCCGAAAAGCTGGCCTTCCGCTACAAACGTGAAGCCCCACAGCTCTCGCAAAAGGATCTCCACGAACTGATAATGCACTCCTGGCCGGGAAATGTCCGTGAACTTAAGAACGTCGCCGAGCGCGCCGTCATTGGCATGGGTACTCAGAAACCTTCTGTTGCTGAAATCATTCATCCTGCCACCCAACCTCCCCTCACCCTGTCAGAACAGGTCGAAATTTTTGAAAAACAAATTATCGAAACGAGCCTATCTGACAATAATGGCAGCATCCAGGATACCATGGAAACACTCGGCATAGCCCGCCGAACCCTCAACGAAAAAATGCGCAAATACGGCCTTGACCGTAAAGATTATGTTTAGATTCTCACTCTTCTGCCTCCTGCCAACTCATATTCCGGCAAAATCATGCCGACCGAAATGGGTTGTTTCAGCGGAATCATGCCGATTCTATCTGAGAGCATTACGCCTGCAGTTCTAATTTTTTGATTACATTTCAGTATATTATCAATTTTCGTCTTGTTTGAATGATATTGGCACAGAGTTTGCCATATAAGTTTGCGCAAGCAGTTCAAACAAAATGATCTTAAGGGGTCTTTCCAAAAACATTATGAACCTGGTAGTGAAAGAGGATGTGCGGTCAAAAATAAACGGTTACAGGGATAGGAATATTCCATTTTCCTATGAAGCTTTGCCACTGACAGTAACCATAAATAATCATTGACTAAATCCGATCGATTTGAGTATGAGCGTATTGAATGCATTAAAGATTCACCTGTACCATCTGACCTGAGCTGCTCCTCGACAGAACTTGATTCCGTGTTACATTTGCTCTTACCTTTGTTGTGTTTTATTTACCTGTTTCCGCTGAGACATAAGGCATTAAGAAAATATTCTGTAAAAGGGCAAAATGTTCATATTTGCCCAGCGGCCGTAGATCCGGTAAAGGGGAAAAGCGCATGGCCTATCGACCATCCATTCCCAGGACGAGTATTCAGAAGAGAGCCCTCTCTCTTATCCTTCCTCTGGTCATCGCCTCGATGCTCGCCATTGGTTTCATCAGCTTCCACATTTTAAACAATCAAACTGCCAGACGAAGCGAACGCTTTCTCCAGGACCGCCGGAATGAAATCCTTACCATCTCAGAGGATCAATCGGTGGCAAACTATTTTCACAACATTGCCTACGGGCTCTCAGAAGAGGCGACCCTGTACAAGAAAGAAATGGAACGCCATTTCAAAAAATTTTCGGATCGTTACAACAGCATCGACGAGATTTACGCAGGGATTCGCTATATCGATAACAAAGG
>JAFDCA010000049.1 GCA_019313025.1 Deltaproteobacteria bacterium | reverse complement strand
CTGAACGATATTCTAAAAAGCCATGGACATGTTCTCTTTTACGCGCTTTTGTTTGCGAGTTCTTGCAGATCTCAACGAAATTATCCGGCGGATGAAACGGAATGTTATTCTGACAATAGCGATAAAACAAAACAGGGCCGCACCCTCATAGGGTACAGCCCTGTCTTTTTTAAAATGTGTCTGTTTTAGCCACCAGCGCCAAACAGCGCGGCAATCGTCGCTGCCTGGGGATGGGCATAGATAAGAATCAACGCAACAACCAGTGCATAAATACACAGTGATTCAATCATGGCAAGACCAATCAGCATGGTAACCGTTACCTTACCGGATGATTCGGGATTCCTGGCAATGCCTTCAACGGCACCCTTTACACCAATTCCCTGTCCAATACCACAACCAAAGGCTGCAATCCCTACTCCGAAACCAGCCGCAGTCACGCAGGCAACGAAAAATTGTAATGCTTCTGCACCCATAATCTACTCTACCTCCTTTACTAAGGTTTGTTATGCTTCTTCCATTTTCCCATTAAAATTTTAAAGCATACTATTATTGTTTTTTTATCTTATTATACATTTAAATTAATGTGCATGCTCTATTGCACCGGTAAAATACATGGTCGAAAGCAAATAAAAAACAAACGCCTGAACCAGTGCAACGAAAATACCAAGAGCCATTATCGGCAGGGGAGCAAAAAACAATCCTGCCAGCATGAAAAGAATACCCAGGACGAGTTCATGGCCCATCATGTTTCCGAAAAGACGAAAAGTAAGAGACAGAATACGTGCCAGGTGTCCAATGATTTCAATAGGAAAAATAAGCGGCACCATCCACCATACGGGTCCGAGAAAGTGTTTAATATATTTGGCACCATGATATTTAATACCGATGACGTGCGTAAACAGGACAACAACAAGGGCACATGAAAGGGTTGTGTTCAGATTGGCGGTGGGTGGAAAAAACCCAGGCACAAGTCCCATGATGTTACAGGCAAAAATATAAATAAAAACCGTCGCAAGAAGTGGAAAAAGCCAGCGTCCTTCTTCTCCGGTAATATCAATGGTGAATTCTTCGAGTCCTGAAATGAGGATCTCCAATACATTTTGTATTTTCGAAGGAACCAGATTTACGCTCTTCGCCCCGACAATTCCAAGTACAATCAGTAAGATCATCACCACCCAAGAATAGATGATGTGGGGATACGTATGAGCAAAATGTCCAAGACCGAACATTTCAAACAGCTTTACAAAAAATAGATAGGGATGTTCCACCTTAAGTTGCCTCCTTGAAAATATATTTGGTTAATTCGCGTACTGTGGCAAGCGTGATACTAGCAACCACCACCGAAAGTCCAATAAAAAGACCCAAAGGATCGACAAAATGCTCTGATATGAGAACGAATATAATAAGGCCGCTGATAATGAATCGAATGTAATATTTGGCCAATATTGACCGGGTAGAAGCCAGGTGAGGGGGTCGAAACGCTTTTTTAAGTGTCCGGTAGAGTAAATGAAAATTGATGGTGACAATCAAGCCCCCACAAATAATCCCCGCGGTAAAACCAGACGGCATAAAAATAAGTCCGATCAGGCTGAAAAAAGAAAAAAGTATCCAATTCGTATAGTTTACGAAT
Organism: Deltaproteobacteria bacterium; assembly: GCA_019313025.1. The sequence goes on along the minus strand of JAFDCA010000049.1, from coordinate 1,945 downwards.
TTATATAGACGATGTTGAATTTCCACACTAAAAAATATCCGTTAGAGTTTTCTGCTCTTTTTTATTGCAATTCCGATGTTCCTAAATCCAGCAGCGATTCCAAGCCCAAGAAAAATCAGCGTTAACCATGGAGTTGTATTAAATACTTTTCTGTCAAGGTATACGCCTATGGCCAGCCCGATAAATATTGAAAGCGCTACGGACAAGCCGATGCTGCTGTAATATGCCAGATCTTTTATGGCACGTATGGTTTCCCTCTTCATGAAAAAGAACACCTTTTCGGGCAATAAGAATCCTTACAAATAAGATCTTTTAAGGACGTTGTGCATCTAACATATGAATTTTCACAAGTCAATGCAAAATGTGCTAAATTTTTAAGATCCGGTTATATTTTAATGCTGCCGGCATCAAAAACCGGACCATCCAGGCAGGCATGTAAATAAGCCTTTTCCGGGCCTTTTTTCTCAACCGCACATCCAAGGCAAGCTCCCATACCGCAAGCCATAGCCGTTTCAATGGAAACCTGGCACGGCACACGATACTTTTCAGTAATATCCAGTACACACGTTAACATCTCCAAAGGTCCGCAGGCGTAAATAACATCTGGACGACTTCTTTTGGATGCAACTTCCAAAGGATGGGTGATAAAACACTGGTCTCCTTCACTTCCATCATCTGTGGTAATCAGCAGTTCCATTCCAATGTCAACAAATTCATCTTTGCATAACAAATCATTCTTTGATCTTCCACCTAAAAACACCATACACTTTCCAGTGTCCACCCCTTTTTCCCGCAAATATGTGGCTAAAAAAACCAGCGGTGCAACACCGATTCCGCCCGCAACGATATAAACGGTTTTATAACCATGAGAAAAAACAAAACCATTACCTAATGGACCCAGAATGTCAACGATGTCATCGACTTGAATTCTGGAGAGTTTTTTTGTACCCTCCCCCACTACCTTATAAAGGAGTTCAATTCCAATGGTTTGGTTATTGTCGGATATCAATTTGTGAATGGAAAAAGGCCGACGCAAAAAAGGTGTCATCTGATCTGGAAAGCGCAGCATGACAAACTGGCCCGGTCTGGCATCTTTGTATCTATGATGGCACGTTAAACCGATTCGATAATATTCCGGCCCGACTCTATGGTTCCATAAAACCGTCGCTTTTTCTTGAAACATAATATCCTTCTTTGGATGTTAATAATTCAGGGTTAGGATTGTCTTTATTTGTAAAATCGCTCCATGGATAATGCTTTTTTTCAAAGGCCTTTAATTTAGTCCTATCAAGGTTGCAAATCTTCCAGTAATCCCTTCTCTGCGAAAAGAAAAAAACCGGTTTGAATCACATTTTGTACACATCCGACTTAAATCCACGTTCTCAAATAAGACGCCTGCTTCACATAACTGATCACGGCTGATAGACCAGAAATCAAAATGATTGGTATCATTTTTATATTTCCAAAACATCTCTGGAATCTCTTTTTTATAATTTACGAACTCGGCACAACAGGGGCCTAGAGACGGACCAATCCCTGCAACAACATCCCGAGAACGGCATCCGAAACTTTTTTCCATCACCTTCAATGTACAACCGATAATATTGTTTATGCTGCCACGCCACCCGGAATGAACATTTGCCACCACTTCCTGAACCGGATCATAAATTAATACGGATTGACAGTCCGCCACTTGAATGACGAGAAATTTTCCGGGAATATCTGTCACGATTGCGTCCGCTTCCAGTTTGCGTTCAGAATCAATACCAAATGCATCGGCCTGATCCTCCAAAATTTCCGAATATTCATCTTTAAAGCAATCAACTTTATTAAACACCCGATAAAAGTGATGTTCTTTTGAAAATACAACGATTCCGTTCCCGTGAACCTGATCCAAAAAAACAAGATCTTTTTCATTGATACATCGAGATATGATGGTTCTGTT
>JAFDCA010000048.1 GCA_019313025.1 Deltaproteobacteria bacterium | reverse complement strand
AGGGGTATCTTTTTGAACTGGAGAGAAGGGGCTATCTCAAAGCCGGTCCGTTTGTCCCGGAAGTGGTTCTCGATTTTCCGGACGCGGTCAAGGAACTCCACCGGGAATTTCTGAGGGCCGGAGCGGAAGTTATGGTTGCTTTTACCTATTATGCCCATCGCGATAAAATGAAGGCTGTTGGCCGTGAGATGCACCTTGAGCTATTGAACAGAACTGCGGTAAAACTGGCTAGGGAGGTTGCCACGGAAGGGAATGCACTTGTTGCAGGCAACTTGAGTGAGTCCTGGAAATATGATCATACACGACCGGAGCAATCAGAAAAAATCGTTCGACCCATGTTCGAGGAACAAGTTCAGTGGGCTTCGGAGGAAGGGGTGGATTTTATTATCGCTGAAACGCTGGATTATGTGGGAGAAGCATTGATCGCACTGGATGTCATACGGCAATCCGGACGCCCTTCGATGATTACCTATACCCCTATTTTGGAGAAGAGCCGTGACGGCCATACCTGGGGTGATGCCTGCAGAATCTTGGAGGACAGCGGCGCAGATATTGTCGGCTTTAATTGCGGCCGAGGGCCAAACACCATTTACCGGTTCCTTGAACACGTCAGGGGGTCGGTTAAATGCTTTGTGGCGGTGCAGCCGGTTCCTTACCGAACCACTGAAACACAGCCCTATTTTCAGAAGCTTCAGGAGAAAGGGGAAACATCGTGTGCGTTCCCGGTTGCCCTTGACCCCTTTTTGCATACAAGGTTTGAGATGGCTGATTTTGCTGTTAAGGCCAGGGATATGGGGATAAATTATATTGGTATTTGCTGTGGAGGAGCGCCGCATCACGTCCGGGCAATGGCGGAAGCACTCGGCAGGATAACCCCTTCAAGCAAGTACTCCCATGATGTGTGCATGCAAAATGTTTCTTTTGACGGCAAGCCCATTTGCGATGTCGATTAATCCAAAAAAAGACCCCGCATATGTCATGTTATTAATATGATCAGACCCGAATAAACCCAAAAAGGGTTTGAGAATGGCCAGAAAAAAGATTTTATACATTAGTGGTTCCATCGGGTTAGGTCACGTCTCCAAAGATATCGCCATCGCGAAAAAGATAAAGGCGCAAAACCCTCACGTCGAAATAACCTGGCTGGCAGTGGATCCCGCGGATATTGTCCTTGAGAAAAAGGGAGAAAAACTTCATCCTTATTCTAAACAATTTGCCAGCTACAGCGCTTTTGCCGAAAATGCTTCAAAGGGCACCGGGCTAAACTTATTGAATTATGTTTTAAGCTCGAGGAGGGGATGGATACGAAATGTAAAAATTTTTAAACAAATAATAACAGAAGAACATTTCGATCTTGTCGTCGGCAATGAAACATACGAGATAATTATTGCCCTCATTTTTAAACTTCTCAAAATAAGAACCCCTTTTGTGATTATCTATGACTTTATCGGATTGGATTCGATGTCAGGTAAGATCTCGGAAAGAATAGGCAATTATATCTTAAATTGTATATGGACCCAAGATTATAAAATTTTTTCCGCCAGAGACATGCAAGCCCTTTTCGTGGGTGAGCCGGAGGATATCCCTGATAAAAAGCTTGGTTTTTTACTCCCCAACCGACGAGAATACGCAAAAGCACACTACAAATTTATTGGATACATCATTTTATTTGATCCAAAGGAATATAAGGACAAAACAAAAATTAGAGACAAATTGGGTTACGGTGAAGAACCTTTGGTTATTTGTTCCATTGGCGGCACATCCATCGGCAAAGGACTATTGGAACTATGCAATCAAGTTTATCCGATCATCAAAGAGAAGTATTCTGGTATACGCATGGTTCTTGTTGCAGGTCCTCGCCTTGATCCAAGGACCATAAACCCACATCCGGGTGTGGAAGTTAGAGGCTTTGTTCCGGAATTATTTCAACACTATGCTGCTTGCGATTTGGCCATTGTACAGGGCGGTTTTTCTTCTACACTTGAATTGACGGCTCTTAGACGCCCCTTCATCTTTTTTCCCATCGAGGGCCATAGTGAACAGGAGTCTGTCGCGAAGCATTTGGCCAGATACCATGCCGGTATAAAGATGTATTATTCAAAAACAACCCCGGACTCTCTAGCCGAACAGGTCATATCTAACCTAAACAAAGAGGTGTCCTACAAACCCATAAGTACCGATGGTGCCCAAACGGCGGCTCAACTCATAAACCAGCTTCTCAAATGAAAGACACCGCAATGAATGGGTAGGCAAATTATTCATCAAAATAAAATAGAGTATTTACAATATGATATCGAAATATTAATATGAAAATGAAAATTTCCTGAACCGACATTTACAAGTGAGGTCTCGCCGTTATTTAGGTCTGGAAGGCATTATAGCAATTGCCAAAAATATGTTCCGATTGAATGAATAACGGTCACGATTTGCCGTAAGCCGCCGGATGATTTCGTTGAGGTCGGGAAGCTGTGTGAGCAAATTAGAGCGCGTTAAAGAGAACATCTTCGAATATTTCAAATTAAAACATAAAATCAAACTACTGAACGATATTCTAAAAAGCCATGGGCATGTTCTCTTTTACGCGCTTTTGTCTGCGAGTTCTTGCAGATCTCAACGAAATTATCCGGCGGATGAAACGGAATGTTATTCTGACAATAGCTATACTTGTCTTTGCCTGAATATTTTGTAACCAATTGGAGTGTATTCAGAGACCTCGACTCAACAGAACTGCAAAAAAATCTATTCTATCAGGGCATTAAAAACATCCCAATAAAAACCTATTGATTTAAATCGTCAAATTATAATAAGCTTTTTATGAGCGATATCAAAAAAGGGGAGGGAGCTATTAGTCCTCTATGCAAAAAGACGAAAATTCTAATCAAAAAAAGAAACGAATCAACTTGGCCATCCGACAGATGGAAATTGACGACATCGCAAGGGTTTTCCATCTGGGTGAAAAACTCTTCACCGCCCAAAAAGTGCCCAATCTTTACCGAACCTGGGATGAGTTCGAGGTAGTTTCCCTATTCCAGACCGATCCCGAGTTTTGTCTGGTGGCAGAAACGGATCATACGATTATAGGTTTTGCGCTGGGATTGACCATCAGTAAAAGCGGGTCTGCCTGGAAATACGGACATCTTCATTGGTTGGGTGTCGAACACGAATACCAGAGACTAGGGATTGCGAAAAAACTTTTTAAGAGTTTTACGGATCTCATGGTCGAACACGGCGTTCGCATGTTGCAGGTGGATACCGAAGCAGACAATCTGCCGGCCCTTCATTTTTTTCGAAATATGGGATTCGGAAGCCCACAGCAACACATATACTTGAGCCTCAACCTGTCCGATCGCCGTCGCCAAATGAAGAAAAAGAAAGAAAACGGGCGGACGTAACACCGCCAGACTCAGGTAATCATGAATAAAATTAATAGCCAGATTCAGCCCCAGCGCCTGCGCCGGCTTTTGCGCCGACTCGTAGATATTTACAGCCCGTCCGGCAAGGAAGAAGAAGTGCTTTCTTATGTTTATGGTTATATGAAAAGGCATCATCTTCCCGTGAACCGTCAGTTTGTGGATGACAGTCGATACAATCTGGTGGTGATGCCGCCGGATATCGATGTCCAGCTGGCTCTTGTGGGCCACCTGGATACGGTGGTGGCATACGATCTTGACAACTACGGTTATCAGGAAACGGGAGATCAGGTTAAGGGCCTTGGCACCGCTGACATGAAAAGCGGTTGTGCTGCCATGGTGGAAGCCTACCTGAGTGCCTGGGAAGCTGGATTTAAACGGCTGCCCGTGGCCTTGGCATTGGTTGTGGGGGAAGAGGAAGAGGGTGACGGAATTGAGCGTTTGGTGGAGGAGTTTTATTTTCCCTGGGCTCTGGTTGCTGAACCCACAGATCTTTGTCCGTGCCTGAGTCACTATGGGTACATGGAGATACAAATCAGTACCCGGGGCAAAAGGCTGCATGCCTCTCTGGCCGACCGAAGCCGAAACCCCGTTGAAAACATGCTTCGGCTTCTGATGCAGGTTTCGCGATACATGGTGGAACGTCGTTCCGAAGGCGTTT
>JAFDCA010000047.1 GCA_019313025.1 Deltaproteobacteria bacterium | reverse complement strand
TCACTGAGCTTCACGCGTGGGCTCATCCCTACTCACAAAAAAATGGCGTAAACATGACTTAATTGTTTATCCGGCGATTTGTAGATCATAATAGGCTCCTACATGATAATACTTTTTTGGCACCTTGTATTTCACTTCTGCTGGCTCACACAATTTCAGTTTCATCACGTAGAAAATATGAAAGTCCTGATCATCGATGAATGTAAATATTTTTGTGATTTTAAAGCCAAATTTTTCATAGAATTTTACTGCGCCCCTGTTTGCAGAATTGACGTCTAACTCAATGGTGTCGACATTCTCTTTCGAAAATATCAAAAGGCTTGCCTCTATTAGCTCTTTAGCAATACCTTTGCCTCTGTGGTCAGGGTGAACTGCTATTCTTAAAATTTCTGCCCTAAGTCCAAGATCACATAGACAAGCAACTAGATAGCCCATAATTTCTTTCTGTTCAATAACGAAAAAAATATCCTTTAAAACGACTTTAAAGCAATGGTGGGTCCAAGGTGTTGGGAATGACAATCGATCGATTTCTAAAACTCTGTCCAGATCTTTCTCGGTGGCGGACCTGATTACCATGCTACGCCCTGCTGCGATAACATTCATCATGTCCTCCTTTTGTTAAACTGGAATTTATCCCAAGCCCTGCCTTTTGGGCAGGAACCGTATCCTTTTTCACATCCATGCAAACATGTTTTTTTCTCTATTAATTAACATGAGCAACAAGCGTGCCATCAAATTGGACCCATCTTAACATGTTGATTTTATGTGAATAACAATTGTTTGCTGAAACGATGATAACGAAAAAAGAAGGGCTTCAAGAAAGAAAGTTGTCCGTAAAAATAAATTTTATAAATAATATCAGCATATTAAACAAATTCAATGCTTAACTTTTAATTGCATTGTTGCATTGCATTTTTGCATCAATGCAAGGCTGAAGTGATTTTGCAGCGGTGGATTATTTCACGTATTTTTATCAAATATTCAATAGGTTATTTCTGCATGATCATCTTTCTAAATTATGGCATGGATCATGCTAACTTTTCTATCTAAACAATCAGGGGATTCTCATCTATTTTTTCCCGAAATTTTCTTAGATAAACAAAAATACAAACAGACAACACCCTGTGAAAGGGAATTTAACCATGAAAATAGCTGTTAGTTCAAATGGCAAGGAACTTGACTCGTCGATCGATCCGAGATTCGGTCGATGCGCATACTTTTTACTGGTCGAAACAGATGAGATGAGTTTTGAGGTCTTTGATAACCAAAGCATGACCTTGGGCGGCGGTGCCGGTATCCAGTCTGCCCAGTTTATAAGTTCTAAAGGAGCTAAAGCTGTCATAACCGGCCATTGCGGGCCCAAAGCCATACAAACCCTCACGGCAGCTGGTATCGAAGTGTTTCTTGGAAATACAGGAATCGCAAGAGAAGTGCTTGAAAAATTTAAGAACGGCGAGTTGACATCCACGAATTCGGCCAATACACCTGAATACAGTGGTTTAGCCGGCAGAACAATTCTTCGTCGTGGTAGAGGTATGGGCGGCCAAAGAGATATGGGCAGCGGCAGGGGAATAAGAGACCGAAGAGGTCCAGGTGCTGGTAGGAACAGGACATAAGGTCATGGATAATACAACGGATGAACTGATTACGTCGCTGGCAGAAGGTAATGCATGATGAGAATAGCTATTTCAATCTGGGAAGACAAAATATCGCCGGTTTTGGATACAGCATCAAAATTATTGATTATAGAAACAACGACTAAAAAAGAGCCCTCTCGTTTTGAAGCCAATCTACTTCAACAGGATATGTCTCAAAGATGTGCTTTTATCCGCGGGCTTGACCTGGATGTTCTGATCTGTGGTGCCGTATCACGTCAACTTTTAGGTATGCTTGAGGCATCGGGCGTTAAAATAATTTCCGGGATATCCGGTCCGGCGGAAGATGTTATAGCGGCTTATTTAAAAGGGGCTCTGCTTCATTCAGGGTTTTTCATGCCCGGGAGTAAAATTAATCATCTCGATCAAAAGAACCAATTTTCGGTTTTTAAAAGCGCAGAAAAAAAACACAATAAAAGGAGGGAAATATGACGGAAGAAAAAAAAGCAAAGACGGACAAACCGAGAAAAGTTGCTGATCCTGATATGATCTCAATTGATGCGGCAACTCAGGAAATGCTGGCGCGTGCACAGGAACTTGGTATTGAAACGGTCTTTGACCGGGCTGTAACCATGAAAGCCTGTAATATTGGTGCCCAGGGGACCTGCTGTAAAAACTGTGCAATGGGTCCCTGTCGTCTCCCCCTTCCAAAGTCGGGCATTGAAGGCGAAGATACCAGAAAGGGTCTTTGCGGCGCCACGGCAAATACCATTGCGGCACGTAACTTTATCAGGATGATCGCAGGTGGAGCCGCAGCCCATTCGGATCACGGGCGCTGTGTGGCCGAAGTCTTTTTGTCTGCAGCCAGAAAGGAATCCGATGCCTATAAGATAAAAGATGTTGACAAGCTTTTACAGATAGCGCCCCACTTGGGTGTTGAGACCATGGTTGAAGTTGACGGTAAAAAACTCGATCGGGACCTTGATGAGATCGCTCTCGAAGTGGCTGAGACGGCGCTAAATGAGTGGGGGAAACCTGTGGGTGAAGTTCTTTACATGAAGCGAGCTCCTGAAGCGCTCTATGAGAAATGGAAGAAAAACGGGGTTCTCCCCAGAAATATCGACAGGGAAATTGTTGAAATCATGCACCGTACCCACATGGGTGTTGATCAAGATTTCAGAAATTTAATAAAGCAGGGCACCCGGGCAGCCTTGGCAGATGGTTGGGGCGGCTCCATGTTGGCCACCGATCTACAGGACGTACTTTTCGGAACCCCCTATCCTCTCCAGTCTGAAGCCAATCTCGGTGTCATGAAGGAAGATCATGTAAATATTATTGTACACGGTCACGAGCCGGTACTTTCCGAGATCATCGTGGCTGTCGCCCAGACCCAAGAAATGATTGAGTATGCCAGGTCAAAAGGGGCCAAAGGGATTCAGCTAGGTGGTATTTGCTGTACGGCCAATGAAATTTTGCAGCGCCATGGTGTGCCTCCTGTAGGTACATTTTTGCAGCAGGAACTCGCCATCATCACCGGTGCATGCGATGCCATGGTGGTCGATATTCAGTGTATCTTCCAAAATCTTGCCAACGTGGCCAAATGTTTCCACACGAAGTTGATCACCACTCACCCCATTGCCAAGATGGAGCAAGACAATGTCATTCATATTGAATTCGACGAGCATCATGCTCTGGAAGATGCCCAGCGGATCGTGAAGATGGCCATTGACAACTTTCAGAACCGGGGTACGGAAGTGATGATCCCGAAACATAAAGGCGTTCAGGTTGCCGGATTCGGTGTTGAATCCATCGAATACCATTTGGGCGGAACCTTTCGCGGATCTTACTTTACGTTGAATGACAATATCATCAACGGCCGTATCCGGGGTGTTGCCGGTGTGG
>JAFDCA010000046.1 GCA_019313025.1 Deltaproteobacteria bacterium | reverse complement strand
AAGATTATGGAACAGAAGAATATAGACCTCCACGTAATCCGAGGAAAAAAGACAAGAGAAAAGGCAGAGGATGGTCCGTCTATCACATCAAGAATAAATAATTATGGGTATGGAAAAACATAGACGTTAAGCTCTAACGTCTATGGAAAAACATATTCGTTAAGGCATTATCTGCAAATCAAAAATTCGATGTAAAATTGAGTAAAACCTTTATGGATAGGGATTTAAGAGAAAATATGACTTTTTCTAACGTATATGGAAATCCATAGTATCTTTAAAGACTCTTTGCGCTCTAGCACAGAGTGTCGCCCTTTCAAGAGGACGGAGCGATGTGCATCGATACGTAAAGGATGTGAAATGGAGTTACGAATTATGACAACTGAAAAATCAGTCTATGACCTCAAAGATTTGAGCAAAATACTTAAAATCAGCATCAGAACTTTGAGGGTTTATATCAAGAGCGGAAATCTGAAAGCCAAGAAGATCGGCAAAGCGTATTACGTCACCGAGCCAAACCTGATGGCTTTTTTAGAGCCAGACACCTAACTGTGAATAAAACCCTTTTTTGTATCCGGAGCGTAGATTGATTCCCTTTTTTATACTTCTATAAGTGACGTTAAAAACTCTTTTTTGTGTTTCTGGAGTCAATGACCACACTGCTAAAAATGTCTCTCTGTAGGGTGGCTGTTAAGGGGGTATCTATATTTTATCCTAATAGTGGCTAAATCAAGAAATTTGTAAAGGTCACAATGTAATTCGGTGTTGATGTTGGTGAGATTCGGAGTTGCGTTTGTTGCGTTAGGTCTTTTTATTTTTTTCGTAGTCACAGGCGATAATAATAAGTAATCGAATATATGTAATGCCCCCCCGGGGGAGGGGCCGAAGGGGGTGTCCCTAATACCTCTCGACGGCATCGGCTCTCGCAAATCTTGAATACACAAGAGGGGGGGGTAGACACCTGAATGGCATCAGCTCTCTCACATCTTGAAAAAATTTCTATTCAAGATGGATGAAAAGCTCTTTGAATTTAGAATAAGTGGTGCAATAACTCGCAGCCCGAAGTGTGAGCAAGTTCGGTATGTCAGATCCAAGGAAGATCTGCGTTATGCCGTCCTGCCACGGCAGGTAGGAAGCCTAAGCGAAAAATGGCATTTTCTGATATCACAAGATCTGAATCGATTTTTGAGATTATAGATACATAGCAGCGAGCAAAGATTTGCAAAGATGCTATGTATGTTGGAGTTATCGCAAGTTTTGAACCGATAAGAAACCTGTGGTAAATAGAAAAAAGGTCGGAAAAAAAGCAGGGTCATCGTTGACCCTGCTCAAACCACAATCCTTGCTTATTATATGGCCTTTAAACTCTCAATCTTACATTCTTCGTTAAATTTAATAGCAATACCATTATATTCAGATCGAACTACCTTATTGCAGTTTAAAAAATTGACAAAAGGTGAGATCTGAGGTTTGTTTCCTTGTTCTCTATTCGCAACTTTTTTCGGATATTTTTTCTATGATTGTATATTGTCCGGGGTGATAAACACATAATATCTGCGATCTCTTTTGAACTACTGCCAAATCGTATTAGATGAATCACCTCGATTTCTGTAGGGGTCAGGTTTAAATATTTCTTAGACATTTTTCTAACAAATGGTGAAACAATTTCGTTAAGATATGACTCTAAAATGCTCAAAATAGTTTTCTGGTGCACATTCAGTTTCGTTTTTCTTAATTTTTCAAAATATGGGATCATCATTTCTTTTGCATTGGTCAAGACATTTTCTTCCATTTCTTTTTTATCTTCATGCCGTTTATCCAACAAAACCTGCAATGCGATATTTACTTCCTCAAGGTTACTTTTCTGGATCTCCAACTCTCTCGTACGTTCCTCCACCCGCTTCTCAAGCTCATCCTGAGTTTTCCGTAATTCCTCCTCCACTTGCTTGAGGATTGAAATGTCAGTAATCACTGAGAAACTACCCTTAAATTGTCCTTTTTCATCAAAAACAGCCTGTGGCGACATAATTGAAGGAATACTTTTCCCATCCTTGGATATCCATTCAATTTGATAAGGTGACACTTCACCTTTTTTTCTCATGGAGAATTGGTTTTTCAATATTTGTTTGTTTTTATCATCAAGGAGGTCAGTTACCGGTTTTCCAATAAGATTTTCTGGTTTATAACCCAACATGTTGCCAAACTTACTATTGACAAAGGTTATTGTTCCTTTTTCGTCTTGTATTCCAAGCCCATCATTCATCGTTTCCACCAAAATCCGGTAACTCTCCCTGCTTTCTATCAGCGCTTTCTCTGTTTGTTTACGCCCAGTGATGTCTCTATCAATACCTCGATAGCAACAGATCTCTCCGTCTGCATCGAAAATCGGAACTCCACTACTCTCTAATATAACAGGATGACCGTTTTTGTGCAGGTATATATTTTCAAGACAATTAAACGGCTCCTTTGAAGCACGAATGATATTAAAGATGTTGAAAACCCGGTCGGCCTCTTCAGGAGGCATTAGATCAAACGGAGTTTT
>JAFDCA010000045.1 GCA_019313025.1 Deltaproteobacteria bacterium | reverse complement strand
TCGACATTCACGCCTTCGGGAATCTTAAAAAGTTTGGATGTCACTCCGGCTGCTTTGAAGGTCTGCATGTTAAATTCTGAAGGCACCCAAATTTCGTCCATCAAATTGCATTTTTGAATCCAGTCAGCCGGCAGGCCATTAGTTTCAAAGGTAGTCCGACCGATATGATAGCGGGCTAGAGGGATTCTCTCAAAAGCATAAGCCGGAAACTGGATGATACTTATAAAATCTTCCAATATTTCTTGCGCAATAGCTTCATCGAGTTTCACCCGTTCCTGCTCGCCTACCCCGTTTCGAAACACGTCGGAGCGACGCCCGATTTCCCGAACTGCTGGTTCGATGTTCAGTGATTGCAGCTGCAAAATAAGATTACGGGCTTCATCGGCATAGCCGCTGGGATCATAAATGGGTGTATGCCACATCACCTTTAATTCTTTTAGTGTATTATCGTTACGTTTTGGATCAGAATTCAGATCAATTCTGCACGAGGTGTCATCAGGCGTAAGTTTTTGAATAATCATCGGCCATTTGTTCCGCCAGCTCTTATGCAGATGATCCCAAGCCTCTCTCACCTGAGCATCCCGGCGATGAATATCCGTTATGGAGGCGGACTCGAAATGCGTCAGTACACTCTCGGCACAGTACACCACCTTAAACCCCACATCCCAAGTGCGCAAACAAAGATCCACGTCTTCAACATACATATGATAATCTTCATTGAATCCGCCGATATGTTGAAATAGTTGTTTGGGCATCAACATGCATGCACCGGTAACTCCCGGGGTTTCCCGGGTGATAAGTGCAGCCGGATGGTCGCCGGGTGCCGATCGAAAAGCATGATAGGGGATGCCATGTTCGTTGAAATAGACCCCGGCGTGCTGGATGGTGCCGTCCGGATAAAGTAACCGGCTGCCGACCATGCCCACAAGCGAATCTTTTTCAGCGGTATTTATCATTTCTTCAAGCCAGCCGTGTTGAGGCAGCGTATCGTTATTCAGAAAAATCAGATAATACCCCTTGCTATGCTCTGCACCCTGATTGCAAGCCTTGGCGAATCCCAAATTCTCATTATTTGTTATCACTTTAACTTTTTCAGGGATACTGGATAGATAGTCCTTCGTTCCATCTGTTGAGTTATTATCTACAACGATAACTTCAAAAAAAGAACTTGACGTATTTTTATATAACGCTTCAATACATTGTCTGGTGTATTCTGCCTGGTTAAAGATGGGAATTATTATTGAGCATTTGGGATGCCTTCCCGATTCCGAAACCGTTGCCTTTTGTGCTTTTACTATAAACTGCACAGTCGACAGCTCCGACATTTCCTCTTGTGAAACATTCTTGATAGTCATTTTAGGCAAATCAATATTGACTTGTCCCTGTATTTTACTAAGATCGAAAATGGGGTTGGTAATACATTTAATATCTACAATATCGTAACCGCAGTTGATAAACATTTTTTTTATTTCTTGCAAAGTAAAAAATCTCAAATGAGTAGAATCTAAAATACCCTCATCCTTGTATGTCCAATTGCCATTGACCAAAGAATCTATTATCTTCAAATTTCTAACGTTTGGAATGCTAACGACAACATAGCCATTTTCTCTTAGAAGTTTTTTATGTTCAAAAATAACCGTCCACGGATCATATAAATGCTCCAGCACATCACCGTATATGATATAATCAAAGCCTGTCTCTGCAATTCGATGCTCTTTTAGATTCGCTTTTTCTACATCAGCAATAACTATATGGTCCAATCTTTTCTCAGCCTTGTGCGCTGCTTCACTGTTAATCTCCACCCCTACGTACTCACAATTATATTTCTTCTTTAAAAATGCACCCATTACCCCTTCTGCACAGCCCACTTCTAGAATCCTTTGAGGATTGCCTGTAATTATGGAAGGAATATCTTCGCGAATATTCGAATAATATGTTTCACGCTTATGGTATGAAACAGGGCTGATAAATTTCACTCGCTTTTCCTTATTTTTGTTGTTTACTGCCATCTCGATAGTCAAATCAGCAACGCGCTCTGTAGCCTTCCCGTCACAAGGGCCGTTCTGACGATGCAAAAATTTTTTTATTTCCTCGGTTGAAAAATCGTCACAGTTGTTTAACGCTCTGTTCAAGTCTCGAGACAGATCATCTCTATTAAGTGCTACATAAAACGGAGCCTTATCTAAAGTAAAACTATGTGACATAAAGAAATTAAAATGTTGTTCCGACTCAAATTGATCACACACATTATATATTATTGGTTTCCCAGCCAATATCGCTTCAACAACCATACTTCCCGCACACAATACGACATCTGATACTTGAATAAGAGGCAATGGAGAGGCCTCCGCAATAATTTTATAGGAAAATCCGCGCGATTTTATATTTCTATCATAAAAAGCAGCTTTGTCCTTGTGGCCGCCATGGAGTTTTACCAGCAAGTTGACTTTATCAACTAGTTTCAGCTGTGACATCGTATCAAGAAGTATTTCTAAATCCCTTTTAACTTTCAATTCTGGATCGTTTGCAGTACGAAAGTTGTGATACCAGGTAGGGGCAAACATAACGACTTTCTTGTCATCTTTTAAGCCCAGAGTTCCCTTGATTTTTTTTACATCGCGAGAAGAACAAGGACCCCAATTGTCCCAATATGGATTTCCGGTAATAACAATCTTTTCTTGCTGGTTCCCGTTAGCTAAGTAAAATACTCGAGAACTGTCTCCAAAAACAGCGATTTTATCCGCCCAGATTTTACCGTGAGCTTCCGCCGTTACGGGAATGCCGTGAGAGACGTGTAAAGATGGGACCCCGTATCTTTTACCTAAAATAGTCAAACTTTTTGTCAAAGCTGTAACATCATTCCACAACAATATCAGAGATATATCTTCATTCTGAAGGCATAAGTCCATCGCTTCTATCCATGGACCATATTTAATTAATTGCTCTTTTAGGGATTGGATCACGATGTGTTCTACTGTTGAGGTGTTTTCGGTAAACCAGGAAGGAAATCCGGATAAAGTATCATTCTTCAGGTTCAACTTACTAGGCGCTGTATAGGATACAGTAGTACATTGTGGACCATAGTGCTGAATCGCGGAGCTCAATGACAATAACTCAACGTCATATCGATCCTGAAGCGAGTTTAGAACAGACTCCAGGAAAGGGTGAGGATCTATAAGAATTTTATACCGCATTATAATCCCCCTGATTCCAGTAATATTTTTCAGGAAATTCCGACATAAGATCTGTTATCAAATCATATTCAGCAATTGGACCAATTGGGACACCTTTAATACTTATATCTTCTTCTTGTGATAGATCTTTGTACCACGAGCTTACAAATCTCTCAGCCCAATAAGCAAACTCCAATCGGGCGAGTTCTTCCAACTTTTTTGTGAGTGTCATGCTTAATGACTTTTTTTCTATTTTTTTTGAAACTGTAATAATATCCACCTCCATAATTGGGGATAAGATCTTAGATAGTTTTCTATAAAAAGATAGAACTTCGCAGTTATACAAAAAGTCCATCAAGGTGTTAAGAAGGCTGTCTTTTTCGTCCAGCAATTTCAATAATTCATCTATGAAATTATTCGTTTCAATCTGCGATAAACTCTTCATTGTAAAATTTTTTGAAATTAATTTTTTCTCAGATTGAATATCTTTAATAAATCTCTTAAAACTAAATGTCGGTAAAAATTGGGATAAAATCTGATCTTCAACCCACAAACAGAAGGAAACTACCTCATGATCTTTAAACGATTTTCTTAAAAAAAGGATGTCTTTCATGCTAAGTAAGCTCCACAACATATCGTCAGGCTTTAATCGCTCATCCTGCTTTAAATCGATTTTTTCTCGATGTTTATTCATTGCTGTTTACCCTTTGTGACTTGGTGTCCTAGTAGCTGAACTGTTACAAAAGAGTGCAATAAGACCGCAACTCGGATAACTTTGAAATTATTGTTTTAGAAAATGGGTTTTCTCGAACTTTAACTTTGTGTTCAAATTAGGCAATATGTGTGCCATATATTTAGCCGCTTCAATAACATGTAATTTCAAACACATATTATATCAAGATCATTGATAGTGGAGAAGGGAGTCAGATTCTTGACAGTTAAAGCAGAAAAAATTGCCGGTCTTGAAGCAAGGGCGGAAGATCCGAGGAAAGGTAGGATTTTAAAAAAACGTCTCAAGTTATATTTAAAAATAGCCAATATATAGACAGGAGCCGGTTGGTTCTTGGAATGATAATCATTAACCTCACAGAATAAACCCAACTTTAAATGGATTTACGCGGCATCAGCAGCACGGATATTTTTATTCCCAACGGCCAGCAAGCTGACCTGGAATCGCTGGCCAATGGTGCGCTTTCAAAGGGTATCGATTTGTATATGCGGCAGGACTATGAAGGCGCTATTAAAGAATTTCGTCGATCGATCGGATTGGCACCGAACTCATCCTATTCAACCGATGCATCCACCTATATGGCAAATGCCTACCTGGCTCT
>JAFDCA010000044.1 GCA_019313025.1 Deltaproteobacteria bacterium | reverse complement strand
CGTGAAGGTATCGGTTTTCAAGTAAAAACACTCAGCAGAAAGAATCCTGTTCCCCTTGGAACTTCCCTTGATCGATTGATGGGTGATTTCTGGATAATCGAGAATGAAGTTGTGAAGGAACCACAATCCTATATCATGCTACCTCAAGAGGTTAAGGACTTGGCTCATCGTGGGGAGAAAGATGGTAGGGTCTCGTATTGGTTGCAGCCATCAGCATATTTTATAGACAACTTTCATGAAGCTTGGAAAAGAATAGGAGCGCCGAACAAATGGGTAGAGAGGGACGGGCAAAAGCCGCGCCGCTGAACTGAAATGTCATTTTGATAACAATTTACTTTTAGGGGCTTCATTCGATTGAACTGCCCGCCCCTTACCTCACCGTTGGCTCTTTGCGCATCTCCTCTTGAAATACACAACAATAGCCCCTATAATGTGTATATACGATTGGAGGTGATCATATGGGAAGAACGAACGTGGTGATTGACGATGAACTTGTCAAGGAATGTCAGGAGCTTACGGGGATCCAGACACGGCGTGCCCTTATTGATTACGCGCTGCATGAGGTGCGCCGGCGTGGGCGTCAGAAGCGCTTGCTTAAATTGAAGGGCTCTGTCAAATGGGAAGGGGATCTTGCCGAATGGCGAAAGGCTCGTAATTAATGGTGCTTGTCGACACTACAGTCTGGATCGACTTTTTCGCTGACCGTAACGAGCCGCACGTGGCTGCGCTTCAAAAATTGATCGAGAATGAGGAGGACCTATGTCTCTGTGGGGTTATCCTCGCTGAAATGCTCCAAGGCATCCGATCGGACGCAGCCTATATCGAAACAAAGGACTATCTTGCCGATCTTATCTTCCTGCCAATGCGACAAGTAACATTCGTGCGTGCAGCGGAGCTTTACAGATCCCTTCGGAAGAGGGGCGTCACGATCCGGAAGCCTGTTGACTGTATGATTGCTGCTGTTGCCATCGAGCACGATATCCGCCTGCTCCACAATGATCGCGATTTCGACTATATTGCCAAGCACTCGAAGCTCAGAGTTTGTGACTGAATAAGCCAACAATCGCTTTGAGTCAGACGCCTAATACCGTGCGGGTTTGGACGACAGTTGGTTTTTTTTATTCCATCAGTTTAATAATATATGTGCTTAATAGCCGGCGCTGCTCAAGCTTGGGGTTCTACTCTTAAAACATGAGTGAAAAAAAACTCAAAATTAATACTTCTTTATATATGATCGAAAAAAATACATTGTTGGAATTGCGACAATAAAATGCCAGCCATTGCATTACTCGCCCCAAATGTCGATAATTCCGAAGGTGAGATTTACATATTGGCTGATATTCAAGAGCTACCAAAGGGTGTATATTTTTTCATCAAAAATAGGGTTCCTAATTTTAAAATGAAATATTCAAAAATGGCCGGCCACAAATATTTGGGAAACACTTGCCCTAAATGTGGTCTTTTGTCCGGCGAGTTTTTCTTGCACGCTGAACCGGGCGGTCCATTCTTTCCTGAAGATGAAAACGACGCAAAATCATTATATATTAAGGAAATTCCTTTAACTGGCTCAATAACTGTGACCGCATCAGTCAGCACGGGATGTGGAGATCTGATAATAAAAAATGCGAAGCGTTTAAAGTAGAACAAAAGCGTGGAGCACACGGCGTGAAGATTTCGGTTTTACGTAAAGGCCGTGCATGCTTGTAAATCATTTAGGCCGCCGCTCATTGGCGGACGTTAGCGAGAAGCATAAATGGATATATTTATCATCGTGACAAAATGGTTCTGGTTAATCTGTATAATAGTTACGTTCCTTAAGGAAAGAAAATGTGCTGTTATTAGATGATTTTGAGTCATGGTTGCTCAAAAAGGGTCTAAAAGAAAAAACAGTAAATAAACATGTTTCAAATATTGATTTCTACATAAACGAATTTCTTTTGTACGAAGATGCGATTAAAGCCAAAGACGGAGCATATGAAATTGGTATGTTTCTTGGTTATTGGTTTATCAGAAAAGCAATGTGGTCAAGTCCAGTTCAAATAAAAAATAATGCAGCAAGTTTGAAAAAATTCTACACTTTTATGCATGAAAACGGCAAGGTTAAGAAAGAAGATCTTGATGAACTGAAAGAACGGATAAAAGATGAGATGCCGGAATGGATTGCAACTATGAAACGATATGATGATCCATCAATCACAGATATGGAAGAAGTTTGGGGATTGTAATATACTGATATTAAATACATTTGATATGCCTAACAAGCCAGTGGAGTAGACGGCGAGAAGATAGCGGTTTATCGAAAAGTCCATGCCAATTTAGTCTGAAATTGGGCCGCTGCTCACCGGCGGCGTTCGGCGTCATGTACAACGTTGCTTTTATGGATGGAGACCAATTGATAATACTGTTCATCGGCTTACCGTTTCTTGTAGCCGGTGTCGGATTGCTTTTCGTCAGCGTAGACGAACGGGCTGAGGAACGGGAGAGGAAACGAGGCTGGCTGGTACTGCCACGAACCAATATTTTTTCTCGTTATTTCTTTTTCCAGATGCGTTGGTATAAGTGTTTTGCCGCTGGTTTGTCTCTACTTCTGGCAGCTATGTTCATAGCTCATGCGTTCGGATTATTTGACCGCTTTTTATAGAGAGGGAAATAGAAGCGAATGACCACCGATAATGTTCAACTGACCAAAAAGGTTTTTGATATACACCGAGTGGCCGAACAAACCAGTGGAGCAGACGGCGTGAAGATAGCGGTTTTACGTTAAGGCCGTACAAACTTGTCACTCATTTGGGCCGCTGCTCAAGCCAAACGTTAGGCCTATAGATCTTTTGAATGATCACGAGGATAATCGAAATGCTAATTCGACATCGTGGATTTGAGCCAAAGATAGATTCATCGGCCTACATCGCTCCCAATGCCATTGTTTCTGGAAAGGTTGAGGTTGGGCCTCGTTCACGGATAATGTACGGCGCTGTTCTGGATTCTGAAGGATCTCGCATTGAAATTGGTGAATGCACCATTATATGTGAAAACGCCGTGATCAGAGCAACAACATGCGGAGATGTTGATCCTCCGGTATTAATAGGGAATCATGTCTTTGTGTCACCACACGCTACTCTGCTCGGATGCACAGTGGAATCTTGCTCATACGTAGCAACTGGAGCAACTATTGTACAAGGGGCTCTGGTTCACCCGGGGGCCATTGTTGCTGTCGGAGCGTTTGTCCATGCCAATACGGTAGTGCCAGCAGATTTTTTTGTTCCTCCGAACTGCATCGCAATTGGAGACCCTATCAGAGTTTTTAGCGGGGATGAGAAGGATACTTTAGTCGATGCGATAAAGTCGATTGGATTCACTAAGATCGCCTTTGGTGTTGATCCCAACGAAAATGATCGAGTTAAGAAAGCGACAGAGGTTCGGTCCAAAGAGTTCGAAAGTCATTTTGACGAT
>JAFDCA010000043.1 GCA_019313025.1 Deltaproteobacteria bacterium | reverse complement strand
CAGATTGAGAAATTACAAAAGCAAGCCGATCGGATTGAAAAATGGCTAAAGGAAAGCAATGCTAAGATAGGGACAACCGGTAAAGAACTACAAAGTAATGTCACCGATAATGAATCGGCCAAAATGATGACATCCCATGGTACGATTCAAGGTTACAACGGCCAAACGCTGGTGGATAAAAAACATCAGGTGATAATTCACTCCGAAGCCTTTGGCAGAGGCCAAGACCATGATCATGTTGCTCCCATGCTTGAAGGAGCAAAAGAAAACTTACAGAAAATTGGAAAACCGGCGGATTATTTTAAAGACAAAATTTTAACTGCCGATACCAATTACCATAGTCACAGCAATTTGAAAAAGTGCCAACAAGAGGAGCTGGATGCCTATATCCCTGATATCTATTTTCGAAAACGCGATTCACGGTTTGCAACGCAGACAAGAGGTCAGGTTAAAAAAGAAAAGAAATTTGTTTTAGAAGATTTCATATATAATGAAGCCAAAGATCATTATATTTGTCCCAATGGTAAGATTTTGAGACTAAATATAAAAAGGCACATCCAAGATCGTAACATCTATCGTCGATATATGGCGGATGCCGAAGATTGTAAAAGATGTTCGTTAAAAAGCAGATGCTTTTATCGCAAGAACACAAAACGCCGATCATTAGATGTTCCAATCGGAACTGAAGAAACCAATCTTTCCAAAGCAATGCTTGAAAAGGTCGACAGTGAGAAAGGACGCAAAATATATCCTCAACGCATTGCCATTGTTGAACCCATATATGCCAATATCAGAACCCACAAGCGATTGGACCGCTTTACCCTTAGAGGCAAAATATAAAGTCAACATACAGTGGATGTTGTACTGTATGGTTCATAACATAGAAAAAATAATAAACTATGGCATGGCTTAAGAGGATTTTTAGGAGATAGTATAATGCTGGCGGATAATAAGGAAAATAGTGACATAAATATATAGGCCTTTCGGGGAAAAAAACTTTCTAAAAAACAAAAATCTTGCACTACGGATGAATAATTAAGAAGGACTTTTTCGACAGTCTCGCAATTTATCACAGCGCATAAGATCCCTCAATAAATTTGATATGTTATGAGTACCACATCCAGACAAATCCTCATTTTGCATACCGGATTGAGGCAGGGAAAATCGATATATTGTGGTCTGATATGATTAGAAAAAGTTCCGGAATATGGGGAAAAATTGGAAAAGAAGTATTTTTGCGGCTGGATATCGTTTGATCTCTTATTTATTTTGGAATATTGGTCAAGCTCTAAATTTTCTCCTTATTTTCGTAAGGCCGATGAATCCGATTCCGAATAGAAGTATTAGTGAAATTGTCGGTAAGATACCAAGCTTCAAAGCAACCCAACTAATTCCCACAATAGGAAATAAGGTCATACGAACAATCAGTCTCAAGTTATCATGCTTTGTGATAAAACTGGCGAGAGGCGGTGAATATTGGTAATATAAATTTACAAAGGATTTGCCGAGGATATTGTTTGTTAGGAAACGATCACGGAAGTTTCGCAGTATTTTAACATGAGGCGCCATTAACGAACCATACGCAGCTGTTGCGATAAAACAGCCTCCGCCGCCCCCACTATTACTCACCGGGATATTATAACCGGGGTTGCCAGTATTTGAATTTTCGTTGTCTTCATAATCGTTGGCAAATAAGTTTAGAGTGCTTAAATCCGTAGCCGGACATCCAATCAAGTTGGTTTCAAAAGCGATCCACCGGTAGAGTTGAGCGCCAAGTGGAAGGTTGGTTGTAGATTTTTGATTGGCCACACCTATTTTTGAAATATTTTCACTGGAAATTGCTTCCACAAATTCTTTATGAACAAGATTTGATGCGCCTTTAACATAACCACCCGGATAATACCAACTATATCGGGAATTGCCGATGTATGCAAATGCCCCTCCATCGCTATTGCCATTGGTAATTGCTTCTCCAAAGCAATCCGAAGACTTATAGGTGTTATCCGAATTAAGGCCATCGATTGAACCCGCATAACATCCTTGAGAATAGACGAAGAAATAATGGTTGTTTGTCATCGTATAGATATCATTGTTGTTTAACTTGATGTCGGAAAAAATGGTTGAGTGACCCGAATAGTTGATACTATAAAATTGATTGGAGTTAATATATGCCAAAAGTTGTGATTTCGGCCAGTTATAACCTTCCCAGTTTCGATCGTATAGCGCAGTCTTGGGAATTGACCCCATAAAGGAGTACAGCCAGTCCATCCTATCTCCTCCCCAGGTAGCGCTTTCCAACTCTTCTCCGACGAGAAGAATTTTCGATGGGCTGCTTTGGGTCTCGAAGAGAATGATCTTGTTGATCTGATTCATGGCTTCCGTATAATTATCGGCAGGTATTCGACCTACATACACCTCTGAAAACCAGTCAATATCGCCTCCGTTAATTCCATCATTTATTTCACCCCAACGCTCATCGCCATCAAAATTCCATGAGCCGTCCAAACAACCAAAATAAAGGTCACTCGGAATGTTGGAATCCATGTAATCACCTACCTTGGCGTAGCAGCCCCTCGTAGGGATGACCTGGTTTTCTGAAGAACCGTCGCAATCACCACCGAGCACTACATATTGTGTTCCGTAATTTGTATACATGTCCCGGATAAAATTCCGCATCTTTTCAGCCAGGTCAACACCGGAATAAATGGCATCAATTTCGTCGATATACTCAATATAGGTGGTATAGCCACCACCTTCGGACGACGCTCTGTGTGCTGTAAGTGTTTTAAATGCCGGCGATAGTTCGGCGGTGGTAATCACCACATATTGACGTGTGCCTGTTGCTGCATAAGGTTCTTCAGAAGCGGATAAAAATCTTGCAGTCAGGTCATTTTCAACAAGCGGGTACAACCTTAAAAAATCGTCTTTGTTGTCAATTATATTTAGGATCTTTTCTCTGTCTTTATGAACATTCCGGTAAGGCATGACCCAGTCCGGCCTATTTTCTTTTTCTGTTGTGATCATGACTTCCAGTTCATTGTAATATTTCAATTGACCCTCAACAGGGTTATAAAGAACAGGCATCAGTTCGACCAACACGACTTTTACACCACTTAAAAACTGTGGTTTTCTATCCTTGTAAATAACTGAAGGGTATAGCGCATTTGTTTCATAAATGTCCGAAGCAGGTTTTTCGACAGGGATAAATTCTATTTTAGAAGCGGGTTGGGGCGTGGTGACATGCTGAATAACGTACGATCCTTCAATTTCTTTTAATGTGCCATATCTTATCTCGGTTGATACGACTTTTTCGTCTGCGGGGATGAAAATTTTCGATGTTATTACAGGCAAAATAGGTGCTCCAACGATATCGTCCTTTTGCTGTGTACCTTTCATCTTTAGAATTTGAAGGCCATTGGATAAGGTTATAATTTTAGGCGCTTCAAATTTATAGGTGTGACTGTATTCTGCGGCAAATAGGTGCGAGGCAAATATCGTAAAAAAAACCAAAATAAAGGCTGTGAAACCGATCTTGTTTTTATATTTTAAGTTATGAATTTGGCTTTACCTCATTAGCTGTGGTTGAAAGTCATCTGTTGATGCATAACAGCAAAAAAGATGCCATAATAAAAAAGTGTTAATAAACAATTAAATATCAAATAGTTATGTTTTTTTTGGGGAATGAAACGGATGTAATGGTTGACAGGGATTTAGGTGGAAACCGGGACTATTTTTGTAAAATTTTATGTAAGATATTGATATTTCATAAATAAATAGCCGTCAAAATTTTAACACAAAGAAAAAGATGCAGGGCTATTGAACAACTAAAATGAGTAAACAAACTAAGGTTTGGACGCCTTCGAAATTTTAGTTGCTCGAATTCATGGTTGCGATACGCGGTTCAGAAGGCGCCCACGGGTT
>JAFDCA010000042.1 GCA_019313025.1 Deltaproteobacteria bacterium | reverse complement strand
GGTGTGTCGAGTTGTACTCTCTTGGCCATAAAGGACCGATAACTGAGGCGCCGTTTTATCTTCACGCCCTTGGCTTCGACAGCGAACCTGGTAAACTCGGCGTAGAACTCATCTCTTCTTTCAACAAACTGGCACAAAAAGACGAGGATCTTTCCAAGTATGCTTTAGATCTTCCAAAAGCCTCTCATTTTCCAGACACGATTGTCTTGATTGACGCCTCCAACGATCGGCTTCCTACAGGTCCCGAATCATTTCGGGTATTGCAGGATGAAATCAAACGATTGGGTATTCAGGCGCATTGCATACTCGTGAATACCCAAGAAGAACTGATGGGAGCTGTGAATAAACATCCAAAATCTACTTTGGTGATTAGTGAGTGTGTTGATTCAAAGGCATACAATATTGAAATTCTGGAGATTCTTGAGCAAATGGGAATTGTTGTTCTGCCGGGGAGGGTCACGGCACCTGGGGCTATATTTTCGAACAAGGGAAAAACTTACCAAATGCTACAAGATGCGGGCAAAGAAGACTTGCTGGCGCGATATGCAACTGTGCCTGCATCACAAATGAACACGACACAAGTCGTTTCCACTATTTTGGATAATGTCGATAAATTTTCTCAACATTGGAATACCAATCGTTTTTTTGTGAAACCGGTCACTGGTGGTAGCGGAGTTGGCGGGTTCCGAATCTCTCGAACCAACAGCGGGTATTTCGTTCCTGACCTTTCAAAGGTCACCGGAGATGCTTTAGAAATACTTCCCATACGCATGGATGTGAACCCCCAGGACGATCATCGGCTTGATGAGCTTTTGTGGATCTTTGCCTTGTTTTCATCCGATCCATACTACAGAAAGCAATACATGTGGGTGAATTTAGAAACGCTGAAAAATCGTTATGAGACCAACGACGACCGTAAAGCGCTGAGACAACATCTTTTAAAAACAGCGGCTGTCCAAACAGTCAGGGCTGAAGAGAGAAGTCTTGACCGCCGTAGCATGCAAGCAAAACTACAAGAGGCGGTCAAGCGATATGAAGCACATTTTTCCAAACGGTATGACCCTGTTTTCTGCGAGCATATCGACTTTGGTGCATGGGGGCTTAGGGCTCACTACCGCCTCACCCAAAGGAGTATAGAGTTAGAATCCATATACGCCAGGATATTTCAGTTGGCGCTGACCGAGGAAGGTGTGAGTTATGTCGGCTCCGACAACATTTCCAACAAGCATACCGGCGTGCTCGAGTCAGTGCGGCTCACGCCTATTAGAGAAACCATGGTAAATACGGTGGGTGGACACACGGCTTTCGTGGATCTTCTCAGAAGAGGCGGCCTCGCCGCTTCGGCACTGGTCGCCACCCAGGAGCCTGAATTGCGCTGTCGCATTCCCGTTCGTTGTCAATTGGACATCGCACCGATTGATGGGAAAATAGGCGAAGGCAATGCTGATACAGCCAGAGGACAGGCCTTAGGGACACGATGGTCCGACTTTGTTGCAAACATGCGAGAATGGTTCCAGGATTGTTTAAAATACTACTCCATGAAAAAGTCTGAATCCTGGTGATAAAATAAAGTTATACAACACCGAAGAAAAACCGATATTCGTCGTCAATCGATGATAATAAATGAAAGTCACACTAAGGAGGAAAACATGAAAAAAGAGAACATCTTACCACCTGCTTGGTTGATTCTGACGGCCGTTTTATGTGTTCTTTTTTTGGGGGGATGTTCCAAGGCATATTACGGTGCCATGGAAAAGGTGGGTGTTCATAAACGCGACATTCTTGTGGATCGGGTGGAGGGCGCCAGAGACGCTCAATCTGAAGCGCAGGAACAGTTTAAGTCTGCTCTGGAGCAGTTTGGGGCAGTTATTAAAATTGAAAATACTGATTTGAAGAAAGCATATGACAAGCTCAATGCAGAATATGAAGATAGCGAGAAGGCCGCAGCAAAAGTATCTGAGCGGATCGATAAGGTGGAATCTGTTGCCGATGCCCTGTTCGAGGAGTGGGAGGAAGAGTTGAATCTATATAAGAGTGCGGATCTACGCCAGTCAAGCAAACAGAAGCTGCAAAACACCAAAACCCGGTACCGTGAAATGCTCGCCAGCATGCATCGGGCTGAAAAAAGCATGACACCAGTTTTGCGAACATTTCGCGATAATGTCCTATTTCTGAAACACAACCTGAATGCCCAGGCCATCGGTTCTTTGCGGGCGGAGTTCTCCACATTGAAAGGAGAAATTGACGGTTTAATTAAAAATATGAATGAGGCCATCCAGACTTCTAATAGATTTATTGCTGATATTAAACAATAATTTCCAAAGGGACAGATGCTTTGGCCCATGGTGTTATAGATCGGCTGATCAGCACCCTGGAATCTCGGTCAAGGGGTTTTGGGGCTTTATGTAAACGAATGTGGCCTTGCGCGAAAAAAGAGGCGTCATGCAACCGATAATTATGCTCGTTTTTTTTATTCTTTTGGCATTAATGGCCTGGTTCATCAACACTTATAACCGGTTTATCAAGTACAAAAACCGGATTGAGGAATCATGGAGCGGTATTGATGTAGCGTTAAAGCGACGCTTTAACTTGATTCCCAATCTGATTCGTGCCATCGAAAGGTACGAGGAACACGAAGCCAAAATTTTTCGGACTCAAAACGATTATTTGGCCGGTTCGAACGGTATTTCGAATCGTGTTGAAGAGGAACGTCAGATAACGAGATCTCTGAGTGGACTTTTAGCTCTGGCTGAAGCATATCCGGATATTAAAGCCAGTGCGAATTTTCTTGATCTGCAAAGCAGCCTGGGTGAAATTGAGGAAGATATCCAAAAGGCCAGAAATCGATATAACAGTAGTGTGAACCGATTCAATACGCTTATCGAATCCTTTCCCGCCAGCTTTATTGCCAAAAAGTTCGGATTTGAAAAACATCACTATTTTGCACTGGACCTGGCGACCCAGAGGGAATTACCGGAGGTAGATTTTTCTGCAACCCAAGGTTCCAAGAAGTAACATCAAACCGGTGCATTTTTTATCTGAAAGGATAATTAGTTGAGGGATCGGGATATTTTTATTGTAACACATGCAACACATGTGTATGAGCGGAATGGATCATCTTTTTTGAAAAGCGTGTACTGTTTGAGTGGTTTAGGGATCGTTAGAAAGAACAGACGAATTCCGAAACACTCCTGAATAGAAATCGTTTTTTCTTTTAATGAAGTCATTGTTATTATATTAAGTTCTGTTCTTTCTTTACGATCCTTCAACCACGAGTTTACACGGTTTAAAAAAAAGCATTATCCATGGAGCGATTAAATAAAAAAAATACCCCGACCCCTAGCTCATTTAACTCCAGTCAGGGCTTAATCCACCGCCCGCATTCTTTCTAAAAGGCATCCAGGCCAGCCCGAAGATTTCTAAAGTAATATCCGTACTCTTGGGATTTACGCTGATTTTCTCAAGTTCTTCGGCTTCGGCATCCAGGGAGAACGCTATGGCATCAATATCCTCTTGCAGGCGTTCGTCAAGTTCAGATAATTGCAAGCGGACCGCCTCAGCCCTCTCTTGGGCCCGGGTTACATCCATTTTTTCTTTTTGAACACGGCTGGCGGATCTCATAGCGGTTCCAACCCGTTGTGCCGATGTGGCACTGACGGTTTTACGACCCAAGAAAGCGCCAAGGATGGCAGTACCAAAGGATATCGCGGTCTGCATTTTGCTGGCTTTTGCCTGTTCGTCTTCTCTGGCTATCGCCTGCTCGGCGCGCATTAGACGATCTTTCAGTGTGGTGAATCGCTTATTGTATTTTTTTCGCAGCTTCTCAACTTCCAGGTCACGCTGTTCACGCATTACGTGTGCCAACCGCAAGCGAAACTCGCCTTCGGATTCTCCCAATTGGCTAACCCTACCCAAACTCTTGGAACGCAAAATTACCAGGGGCCGGTTTTGACGCACCCAGCGTAACAGATCCTTGTTCCATTGTCGGTAGTTGGACGCATTTTGGGCGGCTGTCGGCAGGTCGGCATATTCCCCATCCTTTATCGGGGCGACCTCGATGGCCAGCGGGTCGAACGCTACGGCACTGTCCCAGTCCAGAACAACAGGGCCCTCTTCCAGCTGGGCGGCAAGTGCAAGTGTCTCGGTGGTATCTACTTTATACTTGGCGTTAAAATAGTGGACGTCCATGCGGCCGATCACAGCAGGGTAATACACCACGCCATGGCCGGCACCGGATACAGCCAGATAAAATGTATTTATCCCCGGGGGCACCACCGGTGGACCTGCTGCGGGGCGGTCAGGCTCAAGAGGTTTTGAAAGGCCGGTGATTTCAGGGAAGGCGGGTACTTTGGAATCCGCTGTCGTAAGCCTTTTTCTGTGGGCCATTAGGATCTTAATTTGTTCTCTGGTCATGGGCCCTCGCAAATAAGACAGCACCCAGCGGGTTTTGAAAATCGCAGGTTCATTCTCGTGCACATTGTGCAAGAGAAATACCTGCTTTCCCAAGCCGGCCAGAATTTCTTCCATTCGGCTGCGGTCAAATCCGCTGCCCGCAGCGGCGCCTTCAAGGCCTTCCAGAACGCGTTTTTTGTCACGTTCGGTCTGGAGACGACCGATGAACCATGTGCCGGTGTTGGCGAGTCCTTTATAGTCTAAATCAACCGGATTTTGGGTTGACAGTACGACACCTAACCCAAATGCTCGGGCCTGTTTTAACAGGGTCAACAGCGGCGTCTTGGATGGCGGATTACCCACCGGTGGAAAGTAGCCAAAAATTTCGTCCATATACAATACAGCACGCAAGCTTGACGTGCCGGACTGGGTACGCATCCATCCTAGAATTTCGTTAAGCAGCATGGAAACAAAAAACATTCGTTCGGAATCGGAAAGATGGCTGATGGTGAAGATGGAAGCCCGGGGTTTGCCTTGAGCGGTATACAGCATCTGTCCGATATTAAGTGATTCTCCTTCCAACCAGGATTCAAAACCCGGTGATGCGAGAAGGTTGTTCATCCGCATGGCCAGAGCAAAGCGTTCATTAGCAGGATAGAACGATTCCAGATCCATCACCCCAATACGTTCAAACGGTGGCGACTGAATGGAATGGATCAGTCCAGCCAGATCGAGGCTCTTCCCCTCTGACCAAATAGTTTCGAGAATGTTGGATAGCAATATGTGTTCTTTGCTGGTAATGGGATCGGCTTCCATGCCCAGCAGTGCGAGAAGGCCTGTGGCCGTCGTTTGAATTCGCTCACGAAGTAGGTCGGGGTCTCCCAGTGTTTCAGGGGGAGGGGGTGAAAATGATCTTAAAACGCTCACCGGAAGCCCTGCATGGCTTCCCGGAGTGTAAACGGCAAAGTCGACAGCGGCCTTCAGGCGGGCAATGCGATCAGGTTCTTGACCCCAATCGGCAAGGCCTTTTCGCCAGGTGTCAGCCTGATTTGCTGCGAATTGATCTATGGTAAGACCCTTATTCAGGGCGTCCTGGGTGTTCACCCAAGGTCGAAAGTCTTCAGGACGAAGATCTGGAAAGCTCAACAGCAGGTTTGGCAGATCTCCTTTGGGATCGATGGCGATGACGGGAATATTGTCGATCAAAGCCTCTTCCAAAATGCCGATTCCCAGTCCGGTTTTTCCGCTACCGGTCATTCCGATGATGACCGCATGCGTATTAAGATCTTTGGAGTCATAGAGAATCAGATCTTCTTTCAGCGTTCGGGAAGCCAGATCATATGCCTTACCGAGATAAAATGCGCCGAGTTTCTCGTAGTTATTTTTCATTGATCGCCCTCCATTAAAAGATTGTCCATAATTGCTGAATAAAACACGCTTTTCGTTCTAAATTGTTTCAAGGGTCCTGGTGTTTTTTTGTTAAATCGCTCCATGGATAATGCTTTCTTTAAAACGGTGTAATCACACCGGTCCAAGATGCCGCTTGCGGTGAGGCGGATAAAACTTGTGGTTAAAGGATCGTAAAGAAAGACCCGACACGCAGACACCGGAGTGAAACGGGAGAGCACACCCCTTGAACACGCACATTTATATTTACAAAAAAAACACACCGATTCCTCAACGAGTTAAAACTATAGAAAAGCAACATGTGTGTCAATGTATAATCCCTTGGAGGTTGCAACTAATTTTTATTGATAATAAATGAGATTTATTCGTATAATTCTATCCACAGAACCATTGTTTTTCTTTGATTAAATTTTGATAGCATTATGGTTTTTTATAAGTCGTATCGCTTTAAATGACGTTACATTCCGGTTAAAACCCGATTGATTTTTTGCCGGATACAAAAAGGAGAACAACGCTCATGAGCAAACATATGCAACTTACCGTCCAAGTTAGTCCCTATTATAAAAAGAGCCTGAAAGCGGATTATACCAAGATTGCCCAAGGTCTGAGATATCTTCATGAGGCATGGATAGAGGAAGGACCATCTCTCTTTGAAATTGTTGGAAGGTTGGACAAACTCCTTTACGAGTTGGAGGGAAATCCTCCTTTTAGAAAGATTTTACTTAAGCACAAAGACAGCCTTGGCAATCTTCACAAGGAAGTTGAAGCACATATTGCGGATTGGAACTTGGTTAAAGCCGACAAGACGCTGTATCAGATGGAAGACGTCTTTGATGAAATTGAATGGGAATTAAGCTGAGCGGATGATATCATTGTCCGCATCCATCCATACCGGAAAGTCTTCTCTGGATCTTTTAAGAAGATTGAATGATAATTGAGCCGTATAGGTACATGGCTGGTTGCTTTTTTGAAAAATAATGGTTCCCCAAGGATCGATAAGGGAAGAATCTCCGCTGTAGGACAGACCGTTTCCGTCTTTCCCGACACGGTTGACACCGATGATGTAGCACTGGTTTTCAATGGCTCTGGCCTGCAAGAGGGTTTTCCAGTGCGCTGAACGTCTTTCGGGCCAGTTGGCGATAAATATGGCCGCATCAAATTGGTTTGCAATATTTCGTGTCCAGACCGGAAAGCGAAGGTCGTAACAAATGAAGGGTCTGATCTTCCAGCCGTTCAGCTCAACCGTAATATTTTTCGTGCCGGCGCTGTATATTTTTTCTTCTCCCGCCATCCGAAAAAGGTGTTTCTTGTCATAGGTGAAGATTTCACCGTTGGGTTTGGCCCAGACCAGCCGGTTGAAGAACTTACCACCGTCATCGGCAATGATACTTCCGACGATATCCACATTCTTCTCTGTTGAGGTTTCTTTGATCCATTTGACTGCAGAACCTTCCATATCCTGGGCCAGGGCAGCGGCATTCATGGTAAAGCCGGTGGAAAACATTTCCGGCAATACGATAAGGTGGGTGTCTTCATCAATGGCATTGATTTTTTTATCGAACCCCTTTAAATTTGAAGCAATATCTTCCCAAACCAGTTCGCTTTGAATCAGCGTAACTTTTAAATCTTGCATAATCTCTCCGCAGCTTTTTCAAGAGTTTCATCTTTTTTTGCAAAACAGAATCGAAGAACTTTATGATCAACGTTATGGTGGTAAAAAACCGAAGGTGGGATGGACGCCACACCGTGCTCTATGGTGAGTCTTTTTGAAAATTCGACATCAGATTCATCGGAAATCGCCGAGTAATCCAGCATCTGAAAGTAAGTGCCTCGACAAGGCAAGGCTTTAAAGAGCGAATTACTTATGAGGGATAAAAATTTATCTCTTTTTTTCTGATAAAATGCTGAAAGGCTCAAATAAATATCTTTGTTTTTCATGAATTGTGCATACGCATATTGAATCGGCGTATTGGATGCAAAGGTTAAAAACTGATGCACCCTTTGGAATTCCGTGGACAGCGGAACCGGTGCCAGGCAGTATCCAATCTTCCAGCCAGTGGTATGATAGGTTTTACCAAAGGAACTGACGACAAAGCTCCTTTGGGATAGTTCGGGATGTCGGCAAATACTTTCATGACGGATACCGTCAAAAATAATATGCTCGTAAACTTCGTCGCTTAAAATCAACACGTCGGTATTCTGTAAAAGGTTTTTAAGTTCGGATATGTCGGTATCCTTAAATACGGCACCCGTTGGATTATGGGGTGAATTGAGAATAATCAGTCGGGTTTTAGCAGACAGGGCATTTTTGACATCATCCCAGTCGATTCGGTAATCCGGAAACGTGTACTCTACAAAGACGGGGATACCGCCGTTGAGTTTTATAACCGGTACATATGAGTCAAAGGCCGGTTCAAGAATGATGACTTCATCCCCTTGTTGAACAACAGCGCTGATGGCTGCAAACAATGCCTCTGTTGCACCGGATGTCACGGTAATTTCAGATTCAGGATCATATGCGGCATCATACAGTTCAAACACTTTTTCTGAAATCCGTTCTCGCAAGGCTTGTACGCCTTGCATGGGCGCATACTGGTTATGCCCGGATCGCATATAATTCTCCACCAGCGCCACGAGGTCCGGATGAACATCAAAATCCGGGAAACCCTGGGAGAGATTAATGGCACCATGATCGTTCGCCAGCTTTGACATGATTGTGAAAATGGTGACACCGACATCCGGTAGCTTCGATTGTATTTGCATGGCGTCGATTTCTTGTACTAATTTTTTACCGGGCCTTTTTTTGCCCAAATTGATGTAGTTCTTTTATAAAATGTTTTAAGCCGGATATCAAGGGGGCAAGACTTTGATTTCTAACTTTAGTTTAGAGTCTGCCTCGAAAACGCTTATCCGATAAACTGCTCAAGTGTGGGCGGTGATTCCATACACCCAGGGACAGGTTTCCATTCGCATTGGGCGTTCAATTCAACGCCTTCTGTAATGACTGAAATCGGACGGTCAACGGAAACGACCACGATGATAAGATTCGTATTTACGGCGGTGAATCTGAGTGCCGAGTTGAATCGGGCACCCCGGGCCCGATCCTCGCCCGGGACGGCGAGACCGTCCAAGAGACAGGCAAACCCGTGAAGTTTCAAGTCCGCCCCAATATGGAGCGCCCCGTCTAGCTTTGCAAAAGATTCCGAAAGCTTTAGAAAACGCTCTTCTCTAAGATCCAATGTTACTTCCGATTTCTGCCCCGCAATTTCTATGGGTGTATCATTAAAGTCGATAACCAGAGTACAGCCGTATTTTTCTCTCTCAGCCGTATGCACAATTCGGGAGATAATCTGAAATAGTTCATGCCCTGTGGCAAAATCTATATTCGATTCGAGCAAAGCTTCCTCCACCTCCACCAGCTTGGCCCGGTGCGTCGTCGAATGAAAACTGCCATTGGCAAAACTGCATACCGGATTATTGTTTATGCTCAAGAAACCGTATTCACCTCTGAAATCAGCGCTGATGCGAAAGGTTTCCTCGGTATCGGCAGAGATTCCGACGATGGTTTTACCGTCAGATATCAGTTTCCGCTCCGATTTCTCAACACTCTGCAGGAGCTTACGAACATGCTTGAAATTACTAAGACTCGGCTGTTCCAAAAGAGGAAACCGGGCTAAAAATTCCATATTTAAAATTGCTTTCGGTTCAACAAACGTCAGTTCACCCATAGGCCAGGCTTTTTCCTCGCGGGTTTTGGAAATACCAAGGACGGCATCCAGAATGGGATATACCCGTATCTGAGTATCCCATCCAAGAATCATGTTCATTTGGTCAATGATAAAATCCCGAACCGCATGGGTTGCATATTCACGAAGGACATTGCCGGAGGTTCTTGTATATAAGGTATCTCCTGTAGCAAAATCATGAGAAAGGAGCCAGACGGCATGTTCCAGCCAGCATATCGTCGGTCCGATGGAACACATATCAGGGTGATGTTCCGTAAACCACATCTGATAAAAAATTGAACGCGATCGACCGCCACAGGAGATCAATCCTGCGAGTTGAAGGTTTTTTTCGGCGTGGATATGTCCTGAAAGCATTTTTTTAAGGATTTTTGACGCAACATCTTTGCGCCATTGATTCGATTTTAGATAAAGTTCTTTTAATATGGGTTCGTGCCCCTGTAACAGATGTTGTGGATCGTAGACGCGAATGGGGTCGTCCGGCTTGATGGCATAAATGACCGCTGCCCGACTTGACCCTGAAAAGTGGGTTAGACCGTCTCCAAGGCCATCAAGCGTATGAAAAAGGCATAGGTTTCTGAAAGATTCTGTGGTCATTTTTGTTCTTATGATTGATACGTTTTTAAAATGGGGTTAAAATCATATTAAAAAAGACATCGAACCGAAATTCTCATCATATGGTCGCTATGTTTGATGATGTTTGTTAAAAATAGGGATTTAATGATGAGCAACTTTTATCTTTATATAAATATAGCCCATAAAGAGCCAATGGTGAAAAATTATAAATATAATCTATTCTTTTAATTTGGTCAAGATAATGCAGCACCGTGTCTTAGGTGTTCAAATCGGTTGCACGAAATAAAAGGCTTTCTTTTAAACCGGACAATATTGTTTCTTTGAGTTTTTTTCTGAAAAGAAGTCGAATTCTTCTTTTTACAATTTGTAAAAAATTCTGACATCAAATTTGTTGTAAATTCGTATAATTTGTTTTTCTTTCTTAAAATAATCTAGTTTTATCTGAAAGTTGTCTTCGTTTTTCATAGTCTTATAATCTGGCATGATTATCGCAGTAAGAATGGATAATTAAGAACCCAATCGAGTGAAGGAAAATCGTATTCCAAGCCTCTGGAAAGTCCATATTTTTTAGCTTAATTTGTGAATGCCGTGCTAATAATGAGAATAAAGAGGGAATCTTTTTACTTATTGCTGATCGTCATTTTGTTGATACTCATTCATGAAGATGAATCATCAAAATCAAATTCTTGAGTTAATGCGCAAGCCGGAATTCTACGCTCACCATGTAAGTCAGATAGAACAGCGAGAAACACACATTTCTCATGTCTTTCTTACAGGGAGTTATGTCTATAAAATTAAAAAACCGGTCAATTTAGATTTTCTCGATTTCACCTCTTTGGAAAAGCGGCATCATTATTGCCACCAGGAAATTATACTTAATAAACGTCTGTCTCACAATGTCTATCTTGATGTCGTTTCCATTAACTTTAAAGACGGCAAATACTATCTGGCAGGGCCGGGCATTCCCGTTGAATATGCAGTCAAAATGCGACAACTTCCTTCAGACCGTTCCATGCTTCATCTTTTGAAAAGAAAAAAAATTAACAGAGATCTTATTAAGGAACTGGCTGTAATTTTAGCAAAGTTTTACAGTCAAAGTTCATCCGTTGAGCACATTCAGTCTTCCGGGGACTGGGAGACTATTCAGCAAAATTGTGAAGAAAACTATCGACAAACGAAAATGTTTGCCGGGAAAGTTCTTGATGAACGAATATTTCAGATTGTTCGATCCGCAACGCTTTCCTTCTTGCATAGAAAAAAAGAGCTCTTTGATAATCGAATCAAACGAAAGAAAATCCGAGACTGCCATGGCGACTTGAGAACCGGACATATCTATTTTACCGATGGAGGGATAGAGATCATTGACTGTATCGAATTTAATGAACGTTTCAGGTTTCAAGACGTTACATCAGATCTGGCTTTTTTGGCAATGGATCTCGATTACGAGGGCTTTCCACAGATTGCCAATGATCTGCTCGATGACTATGCGAAATACATG
Organism: Deltaproteobacteria bacterium; assembly: GCA_019313025.1. Next base: position 7,706 of record JAFDCA010000042.1, on the reverse strand, counting down.
GAAGATCCGGATGTATTCGTTTTAATCGATTTTTACAAATGCTACCGGGCCTTTGTAAGGTGCAAGGTAAATTGCATCCGTCTTCAGGAAGATGACCTGGGCAAGAAAGACAAAGCCAAGCTCCTTAAAGAAACCAATAAATATTTAGATCTCGCCTACCGATACGCCATACAGTTCACGCGTCCAACACTCTGGGTGGTATGCGGAATGCCGGGTTCGGGTAAGAGTACGATTTCAAGAGAACTTTCCAAGATTTTTAGAATCAAAGTATTTCAGTCCGATGTGATCCGCAAAGAATTGTTCGGAGGTAGACCCGGTGATCCTTCGAGAATCCCTTTTGAGGCGGGCATTTATTCAAAAAGTGCCACTTGTCTGACGTATGGACGACTTCTTCTGTTGGCCCAAGAAGAGATTGAAAAAGGGAGATCCGTTATTTTGGATGCAACATATGGTAAGCAACATGATAGAATTGAAGCCATACGCATGGCCAAAGACAATGAAGCTAACATTGTTTTTGTTGAATGTTTATTAAAAGAGAGTATTATTAAAGAACGCCTATTAAAACGGGAGGCGGGATATCCGGAGTCAGACGCTCGGTATCACCATTATGAAGATTTTAAGAAGCGATTTGAAACTGTGGACGAATTGGATGAAAAGATGCATATTTGTGTTGACACTGAAAAACCATTGGAAGAGTGCATGGAGCAAATTTTGACCAAAGACTATTATATTGCATCCTTAAACGCCCGCTCTTCTGACTTTTGAAAGGGAAGGAGATACGATGTTTAAGCAAATATTGGCAGCATCAGACGTGTTGACTGAGATAGATACGCCGGTTTTAACGGCTGCAAAAATTGCCCAACAAAACAATGCAAAATTATACATCCTTCACGTTCTGGAATCTACTTCTACAGAAAATCGTCATCTTATAAAACACTTTAGAACAGGTGAAGATATCATTACGACGGCAGATTATGAAAAAAGGGTAAAAACACAAATAGAGAAGATCTATAAAGATACGTTTCAACCATCTCTTAATTATGAAATCAGAGTCCTTCCCGGTTTCCCATGGGAGGAGATTTTGAGATGGTCGAGGGAGAAAGGTACAGATCTGATTGTGTTGGGCCCCCATTCTACAAGAGCTGAAGAAAAAAAAGTGGTCAGAGTGGTTGGAAAGATCGGCAGTACTGTAGAAGGGGTTATTATGCGTGAGAACTGTCCGGTGATGATTGTTAATCCATCAATATCTGAAAAAAAACTGGCATTTAAAAGGATTGTAGTGGGTATCGATTTCTCTAGATCCTGCGAATCTGCATTGTGTTTTGCAGTAAAATTTGCCAAAAAATACAGTTCGAAGCTTTTCCCTTTTCATATGATACCTGTCCCTCCGCTTCCAAAATACTCCAAGGCGAATTATAGGGCAGATGTCGACTCGGCTACGAAAAGGCTCAGACGATTTTGCCAAGAGTTCCTTGAAGAAATTGATCATGAATATAATATTTGGGGAGGTGTTCTGCCGCATTCTGAAATTTTAAAATGTGTTGAAAAAAAAGACGGGGACCTCATTATGATGGGTTCCCATACTAAGGAAAAGAATGGGAAATGGTATGCCGGGAGCGTGGTTGAGCTTACCAGTTATAGATCCAGTTGCCCGGTAATCACTGTCACGGACCCTGAAGTCTTGTTGCCATGGGAAGATGGCTTGACAGCAAAAATTCAAGCTCAAAAGGACAGAGACAGATCCATTCGTGTTTTTAGCAAAAAAGACGAAAACCGAATAGACTAAGCTTATTCAAAAACTCAACTGCACGGTTGTATTTTCTGGAAGAACACATTGTTGATAATTGGCCGGACGTCTCGTCTAAAGAAGAGGAATGATGCGTTCAATATGGGTTTTGATGAGGCTGAAGATCTCTTGATATTTTTCGTATGAACTGCCCATGGGATCTTTGATGGCGCTTTTTCGAGTTTGTTTTTCAGGCCAGGCCCCAAGAAGAAAGACTTTTTTATGAAGCCAAGGGAAAAAGGTTTGTACGAATTTTTTGTGAACAGGCTCCATGCATAAAATAAGATCGGCCTTTTGCAGCTCATCTCCAACCAGATATCTTGCCTTGTGAGATGAGATGTCAAAGCCATCTTTTTCGCAGACTTTTTGGGCGTACTCGGTGGCTGGATAATCATTTAATCCGTGAATTCCCATGGATGAAACCGTCAGATCATGACGGCCCATTTCCTTGCATTTATGCAGCATAAAACCTTCTGCCATGGGACTCCGGCATATATTACCGGTACATACAAAAACAATATGGGGCATAATTTATAAACCTAAGTGCGCTAATTCATAAAAACGATGACCTATTTTGATCAAGACGACTATCCCAGATAATATGAAATCCAAAAGTTTGAAATTTGAAATGCCTAAACAGTGAGCTAAAGTTAAGGAATGCGCTTTCAGCGCGAACAATTATAATTAGAATTGATAGAATTCCTTAACTTTGGTCACTTTAAACTTTTTGTGAGCCTATAATGAATAAAATCAAGTTATAAATATGTTGTAGCATTTAAGAATACATGTACTATGTCATATTGGAATACGAGAAAAGCCCTATCTCACAATTTTCAGTACATTGGTTTTCTGAAGCTTTTCCCATAGTAACTTAACGATGACCAAAGACGCACCATATTCACTTAAATGTTTATCGCCGGATATCGAACGACAAGATTTTTAATAACGATTCATTGGTGAGCCACAAACCGACTTCGTTCTGCATATATTCTTCGAGCGAGTGATAAAGATCCATCACATTGTCTTTGGGAATATTGGCAATCATTGTTTTATCTCTCAGCGACAGTTTTGATAGCAGCTTGTCAGCAGCCTCTTCAACGGATCGAGGCAGGATGTCTTTTTTCATTTCGGCGTGGCGCTTGGGGGTAACGGTAAAAGAGGCGTGTATGGTATCATCGATAAGATCCAGATAAAAAACAGTTTCTATAATGTCGATTGTAGCCTGATATATCGCTGGATCCTTACTCGCCCTGGGTCCTGCTACATTCAAAATCTCAATTTCATTTTCGGTGATCCACGATTTGATCTTTCCAGCAGCTTGAAAGGCACCCGTTTTATTCAGATCAATGTGAAGCCACGGTCGATGATGTAAAAGGGCCATTTCACGTGTATAATCTGATCCGCCGGTGAGCCTGCCATGGGATATAATCAGGGTGCCGTCAGAATCTATAACATTCTGTTCGGTCCGCTTATTATAGTTGGTGGTTTCCATCTCTGTGAGATTATATTTACTGTCTAAAACACCTGCTTCTGTCATCCGCCCTTTGGGTATCCATCCGCCATATGGGATTCCAAGTTTAATGGCCACATCAAGAGCCGCTTGGTCAACACCCGTCTGCCCGCCGGAAATAATTTTTTTAAGCATTATGAGGTTCCAATCAACGTCAATTTGGACGATTGTCTCTTTGTTTTAGATGTCTATACCGGCATCTTCACCAGAGAGACAAGTCACCTGAGCGTTCAATATTGCGCCGGTTTCTATTACTAAATTCTTGCAGACAACTTTTCCAGTACATTTTCCGGTTGATAACAAGATCAATTCTTTCAAAGCTCTGATTTCTCCTTCAAAGGTTCCTCCGATGGTTATACTTGCGACCTTCACGTTCGCATAAACAGCTCCTTCTTCGGCAATGACAATTTTTTTTCCAATAACCGTACCTTTCAAGATACCCTTGACGATAAGCCTTCCATTGGTAGAGACAGTGCCGTCGATGGTTAATTCTTTATCAATGATGGAAAAGTCCTCTGACATATTTTTCACTATTTATCTCCTGAAACCGTTCATTTCAAAGAAATGTTGTCTCCCTTTTCAACGTTTAACTGATGGCTGGCATTGCCGCAATTCAGCGCAATTTCAAGGTATCCAAAGCTTCCAATTATCGCAAGAGGACACCCCGAATCTACTTCTGCATAGCTGTGGGATAAACTTTTAATGACAGTTTTACCTATTTTAATTTCAATTTTTTTTTCAGAGCCGTTTTTAACAAATTCATTGAGACAATTTTCATTAATATTAGAAATACAGTTTCCAAATCGATCAATGGATATAATCGTCCCCATTAGTTCCTCTTTATCAGAAATGTATGGCTTAGGAATACTCAGACGCATAAGTTCTTTCAGGTCCAGGTTTGGGCCTAATTTTTCAATGGAAACACCTTTGGATATGTGCGAACCGACAGGTGCAAAAATATCCCGACCATGAAAGGTCTGGCTTATGGAATTTAAAAAGTAATGGGCGTTCTCGACGCGAACAATCGTGTCAATCTCTTCTTCATCCATTAAAAGGGTTAAAACACCATTATCAGGTGCAAGGAAAATATGACCCGACAATTTAACGGCTACGACTGAACGGGTCCCGCCGACCCCGGGATCTACAACAACGATATGCACCGTGCCTTTGGGGAAATATTTGAATGAAGATTTGATGAAAAAAGCAGCTTCGATCAAATCTTGTGGATCGATATAATGACAGACATCAACAATGACGGCAGTGGGATTTATAGAAAGGATTGCACCTTTCATGACACCGACATAGGCATCTTCAGTCCCAAAATCTGTAAGGAGTGTAATAATCGACATAATTAATTGGATGGTTTCGTAAGAATACGTTTTCGTAAGTGTTTAGCGCTTTGAAAATGGATCGCTTCAGATATCATTAAAATTCTGCTGAAAGATCACGCCAAAGGCGGATAAAACTCTTGGATAACGATCCCTATTCCTCTCAAACAGCTTCCAGCAATAATTTAATCATATCTGAAGCGTCTTTAACCTCGATTTGATTTAAAAACCTAAATAGTTGCCCGTTTGTTAATGTCTTACGAAACCACACTCACTGAAACATTCTTGTTTGAAAGCTGAATCCGAGGTGCTTGTACGCGGCTTCCGAAGCTTTTCTTCCTGAAGATGTTCTTGTAACAAGTCCGACTTTTAAAAGATAAGGTTCTATGACATCCACCAGCGTATCCGTTTCTTCCTGGAGGGTCGCTGCGATGGCTTCAATTCCCACCGGACCGCCTTTATAAAATTCGATAATCGTTTTCAGATATTTACGGTCAAGATCGGTTAATCCTTTTTCATCTACACCTTCTAAATCCAGCGCCGCTTCAACGGTCTTTTTTGAAATGATCCCGTCTGCCCGCACCTGTGAGTAATCCCTAACACGTTTAAGAAGCCTGTTTACGATACGCGGTGTCCCTCTGGCTCGACTTGAAAGTTCGTTTGCTCCGTCTTCATCAACCGTAACCTTTAATAGAGCCGCCGAACGCCGGATGATCTTTGACAAATCCGCTTCATTGTAAAAATCGAGACTTCTGAAAATACCGAACCGGTCGCGCAGAGGTGCAGATAAAAGTCCCACCCGGGTCGTCGCACCCACCAGTGTAAAGCGATTCAAGCGGTATTTGTGGCTGCGGGCATGAACTCCCTTGTCAAATACAAAGTCCACGGAAAAGTCTTCCATGGCCGGGTATAAAAATTCTTCTACAATCTTGGGTATCCTGTGAATTTCGTCGATAAACAGGATGTCCTTGTCTTCTAAATGGGTCAAAATACCGATAAGATCGCCACCTTTTTCAAGGGAAGGACCGGACGTTGAAGTAAGATTGCCGCCCATTTCATTTGCAATAATGTGTGCCAATGTGGTTTTTCCAAGACCGGGTGGCCCATGAAAGAGGATGTGATCAACAGGTTCTCCGCGTTGTATCGCTGCTTCAATGGCAATTTTAAGCGCTTCCACAACTTCAGTTTGGCCGACATAATCTTCAAATTGCTCGGGTCTTAAAGACAGGATTTCCGGCTCTTGATCCACAGGAAGACAGGATCCTGCAAGAATGCCCTGTTTGTCGGTAGAATGTGTTAGTCTGTCATCCGTCATTGGCTTAAATCAAAGGAATTTAAACGGTATGGTCATCCATCAGTTTCGAGCATGTTCCTCACGGTAAACTTCTTCAAAAAGTTCTTCCGGGGTTGATATATTGCTGTTTCGTTTCATGGCGTCACCGATCATCTGTTTTGCTTCTTTTATCTTGTAACCTAACTGATTGACAAGCACATCCAAAACCTGTTGAGTCAAATCTTCGACAATGGGAATCTCTTCTTTTTGAGACTTTCGAATGAGCGCAAATTTATCCATCTTCCCTTCAAGGGTGGCGATAATCTTACGCGCTGTACGGTCGCCGATACCTTTTAACTGTTTAAGCTTGTGAACATTTTTCGATTCAATGGCCCTTGCGATATCACGAACAGGAATATCTAGTGCTTTTACAGCCTTTAAGGCACCGATGGCTTCAACAGAAATGAAATATTGAAAAAATTCCTTTTCGACTTCAAGGTTAAAACCAATCAGAACCGGCTTTGGTTGGCGTTCGGTCTGTTGGTGATAAATATAAAGAGAAACCGGGTCGCCCACAGACTTTGCCCTAAAGGTGTTCATTACAAATGCAGGGAGCAAGACTTCATATCCAACCTGATTTGCCAAAATAAGTATTCGATCATCTCCCTTTCTTAAAAGTTTTCCTTCAAGATAACCGATCATTGCACTTTGTTTGTTCCTCTTTTTTTAGCTTCCTTTGTACGGAGCGATTATTGTAACGGAATAACCCCAAAATCGCTAGACCCATTGCATCAGAAGCGTGGTAAGGGCGGATAGGTGTTGTCAGGTTCAATAAATTTCTAACGGTTTTTTCAAGCTGCATTTTAGTTGCATTGCCGTTTCCGGTCAACACCTGTTTGGATTCACGAACGGGAACTTCGATGACGGGTATTTCCATCCGAAATCCGGCAAGGAGGATAACACCGGTAACCTTTCCCAATGAAATTCCGGCATTGGGAAATTTGTCAACGGAAAATACATCTTCCACAACCATAAGGTCAGGCTTTTCATCTTTCAAAATCGTAAGAAGATTCGAAAAAATTTGATCAAGGCGGTTTGGTAAAGGAAGATTTTTTGAGGTATTTATACTTCCGAAGGAGAAGCCGTTAATTTTGAGCCCCGTTCCCCTGACAATTCAAACACCCGTTGCAGATAAGCCTGGATCAATACCGATAACTTTTGTCATTCCATGCTCTTTTCTTGATACAAATGCCGGGTATCAAGAGAGAGATACGGTCCGTTATTTTTGTATCATGTATCCTGAATCCAGCATCTGATATCAAGCAAGAACCCGTTAAGGTTCAATCCCTTTTAATTTGCGTTTGGCAATTTGTGCCTCATTAGACTTTGGATATTTTTTGATAAGTTCTGATAAAATCAGACGCGCATTTGATTTGTCTCCCAAATTAAAAAAGGCAAATCCCTGTTTTAAAAGTGAAGCCGTTACTTTATTTCCGTTTGGGTATTTTTCGATGACCTTCTGATATTCCAAGATGGCTTTTTCATACCATTTTTCACGATAGTAGATTTCACCGATCCAAAACTGGGCGTTGTCGGCGTTTTGTGAGTTGGGAAATTCTTTGAGTAATTTTTGGAATTCTTCTCGAGCGGTGTTAAAATCACCTTTATCATATGCCTGTTTTGCAGAACTGTAGATATTATCTTCTGAAAGTTTATGTGTGACTTGTTTTCCGGATGTTTTCTTTGAAACCGGCCTCATTTTTTGAATCGGTGCTGTTGAGTCAAAATTCAGATACTGTTCCAGACGTT
>JAFDCA010000041.1 GCA_019313025.1 Deltaproteobacteria bacterium | reverse complement strand
TTTCGCTATTCGCCGCGAAAAAAGGTGAACACATTTTTTTTAATTTGTAATCCCAAGGTCGGCAATGACCAGGGGTTTCACATCCCTGCCCACCCGCGATAAATATCTGTTCTTTTGCATGGTCTCGCTTTACGGGATTGTTTTTCTTGGACATCAGATCGGAAGCTTTATCGGCGTCTGGCTCGGCGGGTGGTTGTACGATACGAGCGGAAAATATAATGCAGTATGGCAGCTGAGTGTTGTCCTATGCATAAAAGCCGCGATCGTGCATTGGCCTGAAAATGAGCGACCGATAAGAAGACTTGCTACTCAAAAAGTTTGATGTTCTTTAGGTGAAATCAAAACTCAGCCTACATCCAAAGGCGCCAGGCTAGATTACATATTAACCAGGTTTTCCCTTGTAAAGGAGTATTTCAAGAAGACTCGCCCTTCGGGGATTTATGATTCGACATCTGGTTGTGCCCTATCGCGTGGCGGGAATCCAATAATTCGTCCGCAGGGCGGCTGAAAACCTATCGAAATCCAACTACCTGAACATCATAGGTCAATACCATATTGGGGTTATAATTTTGTATAGACCCCCTTTTCCACGCTTCTAATTTTCTGCTGTTTTCGGAGTCTGTAAATTATATTGGCAATTTTCTTTTGGTTAAAACCTGTCTTCTGCATGATTGCAGCAGTGCTGGCACCTTTTTTAGAACGACCTATTATCGCAAGTACCTTGTCTCCATCGGTTGCTGATTTCACTTCTTTCTTACCGGTTGCCTTTTGAACCGGTTTTTTGACAGGTTTCACTTTTTTAGTTGCGGTTGATGGCTTTTTCCTCTTTGGTTTAACGACGCCTTGAGATTTTGCGACCTCATCAACTTTTTCTGCAATCGCTTCAACTCCTTTGGCAAGTGTTTTAAGGCCATCGGAAACAATGTTCAGCACACTCTGCAATTCCTTCATTTGTAACCTCCCTCTATTTGATTTGTTCCTGTAGGTTTTAAAAACAATTAGTCAAATCTCAAATATTGATTTTGACGCCTGCCCACGAGTTACAGTGCGATAAAATGCGCCATCCAACTTATATCCTATTTATTCCTCTTTCCGGGAACAAGGATTCAGGTGAATTTTTATCACCTCACCATAGTACTGCTATGCTATATCACTTATCAAGCTCGCGAAGTATATCATCCAAATTATCAACGTCATCTATTTTATAGGGTCCACCGTTTTCGGACACATCTTTTTTTTTCAATGCGGATTTTCTCGGCCCGCTGTTTTGAGGCCGGTCTTGTCGGCGCTGCCTGGATGACAAATAGTCTCTGGCCAATGCGGCCTTGTCAAAATTTTTTAAAATGTCTACAGGTTCGCGATCGGTATATTCGTTTCGAATGTACCAGTCAGTGCGGTTTTCGAGCCACTCCTTATAGCGTTGCAGCGACCACATTTTGTCAATCGCACCGGTTTGAAGCGCATCATTCAGTTTAAAAAATTTACCGTTCCGTACAATTGATTTGGCCGTTAAATTTGCATGCAGTATTTCACATTCCGGTACCCTGATGTTTATTTCGGGTTTAAAAATGAGGCGTTGGCATACCACAGCCAAAAGGCAATCGGCAAGTTGTGCGCGAACGCCTAATTGAGCTTCTGCCGGAAAGGTTGAGACAACTCTTTGCAGCGCCTCTGCAACAGACCCGGAGTGCATGGTGGAGAGAACTAAATGCCCGGTCTCAGCAGCATTTAACGTTAGCTTCATAATTTCACGTTCCCGCATCTCGCCGATCATCAACACGTCAGGATCTTCACGCAGGGCATCCACCAATCCTTGAGAAAAGGAAGGCGTATCCCTTCCGACTTCACGTTGACGAATAAATGATTTCAACGCTTTGAAATGATATTCTATAGGATTCTCAATAGTAATAATATGCTTTGATTGTGAATAATTGATTTCTTGAATCAACGCAGCCAGAGTAGAAGATTTGCCACTTCCTGTTGGGCCACTTATCAAAACCAGTCCGTGGGGACGATGAGCAATATCTTTTAGATCAGGATGCAGATTTAATTTTTCCAGGGTAGGTTGAAATGATGATAAAAGACGTATCGCCAATCCTACCCCTCTATTCGTTTTCATGACATTAATTCTACATCTAACCCCTTGAATGTTGGCAGACAGATCAAACGAACATTGCTCTACAAAACAGGGCCAGTTCTTATCACCAATCAGGAGGTGGCTGATAGAAAGCAAAGCGTCGGCATCAACCGGTTCTCCAAGAGTTTTCAATTTCCCTCTGATACGAAAAACTGCCGGTAATCCAGCTTCTAAATGCAGATCACTAGCGTCCATTGATTTGCCTTTTTTAATCAGAGGGCCAAGCATTTTTTTTGCTCCTTCGTGTCTGAGCTTTTTCAAACGATATCGGGCCGGATAGTTTACCTCTTCTACTGTCGGCAGATCAAGATAACCGGATCCGGAATTTCTGCAAACCATCCTCAGGTGACCCAATAGTGAAAAGCCATCAGCTATTATATTTGGAGCACTATTTGGTGGATATCTGCTCGCCGGCGCGAATTGAACGTCATAACTTTGACGATTACGCGTCAGCCAAGCAAGAATTTAATCGTTTAAATCTAGTTTATTGAGGTTTTTTTGCTTAAAATTAATCTTTTAGACTGGTATTTGCAAAAATTGGAGTGAAAATTGCTTACAATCCTTTATCATACAGCGAAAATTTGAATTTCAAGAAATATTTGATTATTTTTTCACAAAATTAACTGCTATGCAAATTATATTCTGGACACCGGTGATTTTTACTATCATATTAGTAACCGTATTATGGCATGTCTATCGGGAAAATCGGGAATATCGTCGCTGTAACATGGAAACGCATGGGGAACCGCAATCCGTCCAATATCGGTTAGGTCAAATAAACCCGATTCAACAAAATGAAGCGACGAAGCGTAAAGAAACCGAAGAAAAACTTCGTGGTTACCTGAACCTTCTGGACACCTTGATCAACACCATCCCCAATCCGATTTATTTTAAGGATGATCACGGTATCTATCGAGGCTGCAACAAGGCCTTTGCCAAGCAAATTTTAGGTATTTCGCGTGCTGAAATCATCGGGCAAAGGTCCCAGGACTTGACCGATCAGATCCCTTCGGAATTGGCAGCCATTTATCAACTGAATGAACGCAAAATGCTCATAAAAGGTGGAGTACAGAGCTTTGAGGCCGAAGTTCCCTGTGGAAGCTCCAATCGGCGAGAATTCTTATTCAGTATTGCTCCGGTTAACAATGACGACGGTCGCAGTATTGGCAGCGTCGGCGTCATGCTGGATTTAACCGAGAAAAATCGCGCCGCCCGGGATCGGTTTCAAAAAGAAAAATTGCAGGGTGTTCTAGAAACCGCCGGCGCTGTCTGCCATGAAATGAACCAGCCGCTGCAGGCGATTTTGGGTCACACGGAACTTTCGCTGGCAGATATTTCCCTGGACAATCCGGCGTATTTGTCCTTAACCAAAATCAGCAAGCAAATCGATCGCATGGCAGCGATAACGCACAAACTTCAAAGCATCACCCACTACGAAACCATGGATTATGACAGCAAAACCAAAATCATCGATATTCACAAGGCCTCATCGTTGTGATTTTTCGACCATTGCGATGATTAAATCGTATCCTTAGCCCTTCCATTTAAACTCCTGTCCAATGTCGACAATCCTTTTGACACCTTCATCAATTTTTTGTATTAATCGGGTAGTGCGTCCATGAATACCAATCATAAAATGAATGGGGAAAAAGGTCTATGGAAGATGGCATTGTCCACGAAGAAAAATCATCTATCAGCAACTCCGCCTCTATCATTGGAAACATAAAAGCTGAAGAGCACTTAATCATAAATGGCAACATCAAGGGTAAAGTAGAAATAAAGAATTATAACTTTTTTTTAGGCCACAGCGGAAGATTAGAGGGTGAAGTCCATGCGCAGAACGTAAGAATCAGGGGGTATATGAAAGGGGAGATA
>JAFDCA010000040.1 GCA_019313025.1 Deltaproteobacteria bacterium | reverse complement strand
GGAATCATATGCTCGGTCTACAATTTCTTCTCGAACCTTCACGCCACCGGCACCTTCCATGGCTGATCGTAAACACTCTGTTTTGTGCAAACATTCAAGACACGCTTCTGGTGTAGTTCTAAACCCTTCTTTGGTTTTTGGAAAAACAGTCTCGAGTTCGCCAAAGCATTTAGGATATGTTTTATCTCTACATTTGCTTGTCATTTTTCGGCTGTTTTGAGCATTTGGATTTAAAATTTAAGCCTACTTATTCTGGAGATCATATTCACGATTCATTCGGGATATGTAACCCTCATCCGCAAAACTAAAGTAACAGTTATTACCGACGATGATATGTTCATGAACTGTAATATCGATCACCCTGAGGGCAAAAACAAGACGGCGTGTAGTGGTGATATCTTCCTGCGATGGCTTCGGGTCACCCGATGGATGGTTATGTGCGAATATAACCGCTGCAGCATGATGATTAAGAGCTGCCAGAACAACCTCTCTTGGGTATACAGAACTGGCAGTCAGGGTCCCTTCAAAAAGTGTTTCCATGGAAATAACTCTATTTTTCGCATCCAGAAACAACGCATTAAAGCACTCCCTGCGTCTATCTCTCAACTTGTGATAAAGATATTCGAAAAGTTCCCTGGAATTGTTCAAGGGGTCTTTATGTATTAATCTTTTTTCAAGATAGCGATCTGCTGCAGCTTTTATCAGCTTGATCCCGAATAGATTTTTTGGGCCGATGCCCGGCACTTCGCATAGCGATTTGGAAGAAGCTTCGAATACGCCCTGGAGTGTTTTAAATTTATTCAAAGCCGCCTTTGCGGCATCCTTACAATCTTTTCTGGGTGTAGCCAGTGTCAAAAGCAGTTCAATCACCTCATAATCATGAAATCCTTTCAGGCCGGACGCTAAAAACTTATCTCGAAGTCTTTTACGATGCCCTTTTCCTTTATGCGTACCAACATTTTCTAATTTGGATTTCAGATTAAAGGTAGGATGTTTTTTCATTTTGCATTCGTCGTTGAGCCTCTTCCATCAATACAAAATCAGATCATACTTCATCCAGCTCTTGTTTCAAATCTCGGGTCATGAGTCGGTGTACAGCCTCCTTGGGTTCAATATCATCATAAAGGACATGATATACTTCATGAGAAATCGGCATTTCGACATCCAGTTTTCGGGACAAGTTGTAAACAGATTTGGCTGTTTTTATCCCTTCTGCCACCATCCTCATTTCAGAGAGGATTTCATTTAGTTTCATACCCTCTCCTATCTTTTTCCCAACGGTATGGTTCCTGCTAACATCTCCGGTGCACGTCAATACCAAATCACCGACACCGGCAATTCCGGCGAAAGTCCGAGGATTGGCGCCGAGCTTCAATCCCAACCGTCGCATCTCTGTCAATCCCCTGGTAATGAGGGCCGCTCTTGTATTTAATCCAAGCCCGAGGCCATCGATGATACCAGATGCAATGGCGATGACATTCTTAACCGACCCTCCCAGTTCAACACCAATCACGTCGTTGTTTGTGTAGACCCTGAAATGTGGGGCTGCAAATATATGCTGAACAAAACCAGCCACTTTTTGACTTTTGGATGCAACAGCGACAACCGTTGGAACTTTACGAGCAACTTCCCGGGCAAAACTCGGCCCAGAAAGAACTGCAAAGGACTCTTCGGAAATCTCATGAAAAATTTCTCTTAGCACACCGGACATGGTCAAGTGGGTAGTGTTCTCAATACCCTTAGAAGCCGACACAATGATCGTCTCAGTGGTAATATGTTTACGGATTTTACTCGCTGTCTCACGCATAACATGAGATGGAACCACCAGGAGCACAAGATCTTTATCCTTAACAACTTTTTCAATATCGTTGGAAGGATAAATATGGTCTGAAAGAGAAACACCCGGAAGAAAAAATTTGTTTTCTCTGCTGGATTCGATCTGGTCTATTACCTCTTTTTCAAATACCCACAGGTCGATCTTAAAACCCTTTAATGCCAGAAGATTTGTCAAGGCAGTCCCCCAACTTCCAGCACCTACAACACCGATTTTCAATTTTCTTACATCTATCTGCATATTCACCGGTATGCTATCTCATTATTTAGTTATATAATTATCTTTTTCCGCCAGTCTTGCAACGCCGGCAACCTTCTCTCCCGGCTCCATTCCAATAAGCTTTACCCCTTGGGTATTACGGCTGATAACAGAAATTCCACTCACAGATATCCGGATAAGCTTTCCGGAGTCGGTCATGAGCATCAAATCATCCTGTTCATCTACCAGGCGTATGGAGACAACCTGGCCGTTTCGCTCACTTGTTTTAATGGTGATAACGCCCTTTCCTCCCCGCCTTTGTAAAGGGTATTCATCGATGGAGGTTCTTTTTCCATAACCGTTTTCCGTTGCCGCAAACAGGGTCTGACCATGACTTAAAACCTCCATTCCAACAATGCGGTCACCCGTGGCAAGCCTCAGCCCGCGAACGCCTCTTGCCACGCGACCGCTGGGGCGAACATCAGATTCGTGAAACCGGATCGATTTGCCCATTGCTGATCCTAAAAAGACGTTTAGGGTTCCATCGGTAATCCGTGTTGCGATCAACTCGTCACCGGAGACCAGGCTTAATGCGATAATGCCCCCGACTCTGGGTCTGGAAAACGCCATCAGATCCGTTTTCTTGACCAAACCGTTTCGTGTTGCCATAATAATGTGATATCCCGGTTCAAAGGCCGGAACATTGAGAACTGTTGTAAGCTTTTCATCTTTACTCAAATTAAGAAGATTAACAATCGCTTTGCCGCGGCTGG
>JAFDCA010000039.1 GCA_019313025.1 Deltaproteobacteria bacterium | reverse complement strand
TGTTGATTGTTTGATATGGTCATCAATATACGCTACTGCACCTTCTAACCGAACACTTTACACGCGAAAACAGAGAAGTGGCATCCCTAAAAATCAAGACTAAGCTCACGTTTTTGCTCTTCCTGACATGGTTGGTCATTTCAGGCTGTTTTCACGCTGTCATGCCCTTACCTGAAGGCATTGATTATCAAAGCAAGGAATATTGCGTGTGTGCCGAAGATGTAGAATTTCTTGCGGATTTGACCTATAAGAATACTGTTGGAGAGACTGTACACGAACAGGAGATATTTGACTCGATTTTTACGCTGATTGATAACGCCCATGAGTACATTCTAATTGACATGTTTCTCTTCAATTCATATACAGGAAAGGGTGAAAAAGCTTACCGAAGGCTCTGTTCTGAGCTCATGTCCAAATTAGTAGAGAAGAAAAAGCTGATTCCGTCCATAAATATAGACTTTATCACCGACCCTGTAAACAATGTGTATGGCGGTGCAAAATCCAAAGAGATCGACATCTTAAGGAAAGCGGGGATTAATGTTATTTACACCGATCTAAGAGAATTGCGTGACAGCAACCTTTTATATTCACCTATTTGGAGGCTATTCATACAATGGTTTGGCAATTCTGACAGCGGTGGCATTTTCAGACATCCTTTTAGTGAAAAAGAACCGGGAATTACTTTAAGATCATATCTATCGTTATTGAATTACAAGGCAAATCACCGGAAGGTAATTTTGGCGGACAACCAAGAAAAGTGGACGACGGTCATTACTTCCGCCAATCCGCACGACGGCAGTTCAGCTCACTCCAATATCGCATTAAAGATCACCGGTGACTTTGGGCGGGAGATTTATACTGCGGAAAAATCCGTTGCCGAATTCTCCCATGGAAAACTCCATGACGTTTCTTTCGAATATATGGATCGCAAAAACTCCGGCCAAACAGATTGTGTCTATTTATACCTTATCACTGAAAAAAAGATTGAAGAGGAACTGATACAGGAGCTTGAGAGTTTAGTGCCGGGTGACCGTGTTTTCATGGCATTGTTTTACCTCTCCCATAGAAATATAATAAAAGCGTTATTAAAGGCTGTCGAATCCGGGGCGGAAGTGAAAATTATTCTTGATCCGAGCAAGGATGCTTTTGGCCGTGAGAAGAACGGTATCCCCAATCAACCCGTAGCCTATGAATTGACGAAAAAATCACACGGTAAAATAAAAATCAGGTGGTACCATACCCATGGAGAACAGTTTCATACCAAACTGACCCTCATCGAAAAACATAACGGTGGCAATGTTGTTGTATTGGGATCGGCCAACCTGACTCGAAAAAACATCGAAAACTTCAATCTGGAATTAAATGCCAAGGTCGTCGGCAATTCGTCAGCAATAATTATCCTGGAGACAAAACAATATTTCGATAGACTTTGGCATAACAAAAAGGGACATTATACCGTAGATTATCCGTTCTACGAGGACAGATCCATCATGAAGACATTCTTATATCGATTATATGAATTTTTCGGCATCTCCACTTTTTAAAGGAGGCAATATCATGGTAAACTCTTTACGAAAAGACATCCCTTCCCTAGTGTCTAACCCCTTATTTCAGGGTTTATCTGATAAACAGCTTGAAGAGGTCGTGGAAGTACTGGACGAAGTACACTTCAAATCAGGGGCGATCATCGCCATGGAGGGAGATCCGGCGACAGAACTCTATTTTATAAAAAGCGGCACCGCAGAGGTATTCAAGATAGAACCCGCGCTCGATCATGAGCACCACTTGTCAACATTGTCTGCGGGCGACAGCATCGGTGAAATGGCTATTCTGGATAGCAAACCGCGTTCGGCATCTGTCCGAGCGGTTTCGGATTGTTCTCTGCTAGTGCTTAAAAATGACAAACTGCATTCCCTATCAGCAGTCGAAGAATCTATCTGTTCCAAAATCAAAAACAATCTGAGCCGCGAGATGAGTGAACGCCTGCGTCAAACCAACGAAATGACCGTGCATTCCTTGCGAGTACAGCTGGCCGAGGAAAAATCCAGAGTCGCAATGGGAATTCTCATCTGTATGTTGCTGGTGGGAATATGTCTGTATGTATTTTCTTTACAGGTTTTAGAGAGTTTGTCTCAGGCAGCCAAAGCCACCACGGTTGTCAGCGTAAACATTATCTTTCTGTTTGCAGCAATGTCCTTTTTTGTTATTAAAAAAGGCGGGTATCCGTTTAGCATGTACGGTCTCACCCTTAAAAACTGGCGTCAATCGCTGATTGAATCCATTCTATGGCTGATACCTATTTTGTCACTCTTATGTGTGTTAAAATGGTTTTACCTGGCACGGTATCCGGGCGCTCAAGATTATCCGTTGTTATCTTTGGGGCAACATCTAAAAATGAATAAAAACGCCCTAATTCTCACTTGTCTGGCCTATTCAGTCTTTGCACCCGTGCAAGAATTTATCGCCCGGGGATGTTTTCAAACTTCCTTTCAAAATTTTCTGATGGGCAAATATAGAATTTTGATCGCTATCGTTATTTCCAATCTTATGTTCAGCATGACCCATCTTCACATTTCCATTCGTTTTGCTTTAATCGCCTTTATTCCCGGACTTTTCTGGGGGTGGCAATATGCACGTCATAAAAATCTCATCGGGATTTCGATTTCACACATTATCATCGGGCTTTCCGCCTCTATTTTAATCGGATTCCCGGGAATTTTGTCATAAAGGAGCACATCAACAGATATCCCGGATACCAGTGAATCTTTTAACGCCAGCCGCCTGGCAATATGGTAAAGTCTGAGAATGTGACTTCAACCGGTTGAGCGCTCCAGGTTTTGGCGATCATTCCAATTCGATTGAAACCATCTTTTTCCGTGGTTAGAACACTGCCGAGATCCTGCCAGGTGGCTTCGCCTGTGAACCGAACCAAGAACCTGAATGTCGTTCCTGTCTTGACGATTCGCAGCAAGCCGGAGGTTCCTTCATATTTAACCAAAAACTCTCCCGAGTTATCTGTGATTTTGGTGAGGTCGAAATGGGTGCTGGAACAGTCATCCTGATAGGATCCTGATACAACAACATCATTTGCCCCAGCCGGACCAAAATAAAGGGCGTACACGGGTTTGTCTTCATTGCCATTCCACAATGCCAAGCCGACATGGCTGTTTCCCACACGTTTTGGCATCTTAAATCCGACCTGGGCGATCCAGGTTTCCCGCGGCGGCGCTTCAACCGTCAGCATGGGAGCCAAACCCCGATCACAATCCCAAATATTATGCCCACCGTTCGCCTTCATAAGTACATTGTTGCCAAGGATTCGATGCATGGAGTCGCCCTGCGGATCACTCCATTCGAAATCAACAAACTTTCGCCCTGAAAAGA
>JAFDCA010000038.1 GCA_019313025.1 Deltaproteobacteria bacterium | reverse complement strand
CAGTTCCGGGTCAGCCAAATGAAGGGGTTTTAGGGCGTCAATTATCTTCATGGTTTATTATGTTTGACGGCTATGTAATAAGTTCAACTTCTGCGTTTCGCTGCATTCCTTGTCACGGCGGCCTACAACAAGTGCACCTTAGTGCTCGGAATTTGCGAGTCTTTTTATACCGCGAGTTTTACGCGGGGAAATTTAAAGCGTTTTATTTTGCTGTCGAATGTAGACCATAATAATGAACAAGACGGTACAATAGTCTTTTTTGGAGCGATTGTAAACAACCGAAACATTTTCAAAGTTAGAGCGCGTTTGTTTCAAAACTAACCCATTGTTTGTTGAAATCGACATTTATGACTTTAAGATGATAAGTTTATACAATAACGTGTTAAATTTTATTGAACTTTTTTAAATATAACGGTAATAACAAGTTTTGCCATTTGATGAATCCAGATTTCCTTCATGTCGGCTTATTGGGCAGAGCAGCCAAGCATAAGGCCTTCCTCAGCAAAGGAGGACTTGTCACCATGTGCAAATATCGAAACATCCTTTTCGTTTATCCCAAAGTTCCAAGCAATACCTACTGGAGTTTTAAGTGCGCACTGAAATTTATTCGAAAAAAAAGTGCCATGCCACCTCTGGGGCTACTAACCATCGCCGCCTTTTTTCCGGATAGGTATAACCTGAAGCTGATTGACCTGAATGTTACGTCTTTAAACGACAGCGATATTCAATGGGCGGATGCGGTTTTCATTTCCGCCATGATTGTTCAACAGGAATCCATGAAAGAGGTGATTCGACGCTGCAAATGGTTTGACAAAATCATCGTTGCAGGAGGCCCTTTTCCAACATCAAATCATAAGGACATTGCCGGCGTCGACCATTTTCTCTTGGGAGAAGTAGATCAAACCCTGTCGGATTTTTTACAGGATCTGGAAAAGGGTGTTGCAAAGCCTGTTTATCCGAAACCGCCTTATCCGGATATCTCCAATTTACCGGTCCCGCGATTCGATCTTTTGGATATTGACGCATATGGTTCCATGGCCATTCAGTATTCCAGGGGATGTCCCTTTCACTGTGAGTTTTGTGATATCTGGACCATTTATGGCAACAAGCCACGTTTAAAATCTGCCGATACGCTTTTACGAGAACTCGATACTCTTTATGGTTTGGGATGGCGGGGTCCGGTGTTTCTTGTTGATGACAACTTCATCGGCAACAAAAAGCGGGTCAAGGCCGAACTTTTGCCGGCGCTAAAAGTTTGGCAAATCAAGCATGGTTACCCTTGCCATTTTTTTACCGAAGCCAGTATAAATATGGGCGAGGATGAGGCGCTGCTGACAGCCATGCGGGAGGCTGGATTCAATCAGGTTTTTATCGGGATTGAAACTCCTGATCCCAAGGGACTTGAAGAGACCGGTAAGATTCAGAATCTAAAAGCAGACATGGAGAACGCCATTAGAACGATTCAGCGACACGGAATGGAAGTCATGGGAGGATTTATCATTGGATTTGACAGTGACAAAGAAGATATTTTCGACCGGCAAATTGCTTTTATTCAACAAAATGCCATTCCCAAAGCAATGATCGGTTTCTTAAATGCCCTTCCCGGGACCCTTCTTTATCATCGGCTTAAAACGGAAGGCAGAATATTAAAGGCGTCCATCGGCAACAACACCCACTGCATGACCACTAACTTTAAAACCATCATGGACCCGAACCGGTTAAAAGAAGGATATAAAAGAATTCTGGCTTGTATTTATGATTTCAATCTGAAAAACTATTTTGAACGTTGCAACCATTTTTTGGATAATATAGAATATACGGGTTATTTTCAGAGAAAAATTCACGTTAAAGAACTAAAAATTTTCTTCAGATCCATTCGCGGGCAGGTGTTTACGCCATACGGGTTCCAATATCTCAAATTTGTCCTTCGGAGTATAATCAAACACCCCAACATTTTTGGCGAAGCCATCTCCTTATGCATTACCGGACATCACTTTTACACCATTACACAACAAGCCTTGAAAACAGAAAAAATTGCATTGGTGCTTGATGAGAAATACCATTATTTTTGTGATTTGGTAAATCAATATTCCGAAGCCATGATGAACAATTCAAAAGAAAATTATCAATATTTGGTCGAACTTTTAAAGGAGAAGGTCAAAATACTCAAACAGATGCAACACACCGTGAACAAAATCCATACAGACTACCGTTATGAACTCAGTCAAAAATACATTGAACACTCAAGGAAGATGCGGGAAAAACTGAAGAGCTTCGAAGCCATGGTTCTGGGAACCGCCGCGCCATCTCAGAAGTAAGCGAATGTTCGAATTTGTCGGATTTTTTTCTTCGGGGTGTTTTTCCAAGAATCCTTTTTTTCCTATTCTCCATCAACCCTTTCAAAATTAGAAATCGGAAACGTTCTTTTAATCTCAGGTGTGCTTTTCTCATGGACACTGATTTTATTAGATGGTAAAGATGCGTGCTATTTTTTTATTGACAGGGGATACCACGTTGTGCCACTAGTGCAAAATTTGATAGTATAAATTTCATCTTACCAAAATTGAGGGGGCGTCTATGGACAGTAAAGAGTTTGCTGTATTTCGGAAAAAATTAAACAAAACGCAAAAACAAATGGCGAATCTATTGGGGGTATCTATCAAAGCAATACACAGCTATGAGCAGGGTTGGCGAACTGTGCCGCCTCATGTGGAAAGACAGATGTTTTTTCTACTGGCCAGAAAAAGGGGTATCATTAAAGCGCAAAAACCGTGCTGGACAGTCAAAAAATGTCCCACAAAACAAAAAAAAGATTGTCCCGCGTGGGAGTTTCAAGCAGGAAAGTTATGCTGGTTCATTAACGGAACCATTTGCTGCGGAACGGCACATGAAAAATGGAAAGAAAAGATGAAGGTCTGCCGTTCTTGCGAGGTCTTGGCGCCCATTTTTTTATCTGACGCTCCTTATGGTTCTACAAGTCATCCTAAAAGAAATTGATTGCGCTCAAAAGCAAGTTGAGTGTTGCGAAATCGAGGCATTCGTGAGTGAGAACCGATAAAAAATGCAGTCCGCCAAAGATCCATGGCGGGTGAGCATTTTGGAGAAGAACGCAACACCGTAATTGTGCGTAAGATATGTTTTTAAGATGGTTTGTAATGACAACCAACCGGATTCAAGTAAATCCTTGCCCCCTATCCACACACGGCATTGGCAATTTAAAATAAGGTAAAACAATGAATACGAGAGTTTTAGATCAAGAGAATGTTGCCCAACTCAAATCTGGAAAAAGAAGAAAACTCATCGGCGACAGAGGGGATTATTTTCTGAATAGAATCCAGGGAGAGATCGGCGGCAATGTTTCAGCGTGTTATCAATGTGAAAGATGCACCAATGCCTGTCCGGTCAGCCATTTTATGGACATCAAACCCCACCAGGCAATGCGTTATGTTCAACTGGGATGGCGCGAGGACCTGTTAAAATCCTCCACCATATGGGTATGTCTGTCCTGTGAAATGTGTACCACTTACTGTCCAAATGAAGTGGGGGTTGCGGAAGTCATCAATCATTTGAGAAACATTGCAGCCCATTCGTCCATCACACCGAAGGAAAGGAATCTTGCCGTATTTCATCAGACATTTCTGGAAGTGTTGAGAAAATCCGGCAGGGTCAACGAATTCCGTTTGATGAACGCCTATTACTTAAAGCCGAACATATTGCATGAAAAAATAAAAAGCGGAAACTTTAAAGAGGAGCTTTTACTGGGATTGACCCTATTTAGAAAAGGAAGATTGAAACCCTTCACATCCCGATCAAAGGCCATCAGGGACATTCAAAAAGCCTATATTCAGGCCCGAGGGGAAATTCTTTGATGAAACTGTCTTTTTATCCCGGCTGTTCTTTGGAAGGCATGGCCGTGGACTATGCCCGATCCATTGACGCGGTGTTTCAAGCGCTGGATATCGATCTGGTTGAAATCGACGACTGGTCCTGTTGTGGCGCTACGGCTGCCCACAGTCTCAGCGAGGCCATGTCGGTGATTTTGCCGGCAAGAAATCTGTTTGCCGCCGAGCAAATGGGGCTTGATATCGTTTCTCCATGTGCCAATTGCTTCAATCGTCTACGGTTTTCCCAACAGATGATACAAAAAAATGTTTTGGATATTCCCTGGCCGGTGACCGGTGATCTAAAAGTTCATGATATGACGCGTTTTCTGGCGGAACCGACCATGATCAGCCAGATCAAAAAACGGGTTTTAAAAACTTTAAAGGGTCTGAAACTGGTCTGCTATTACGGATGTCAAATGGTGCGTCCGCCGAGAATTACCGGTTATACGGATTATGAAAATCCCCAGACACTCGATCGTATTGCCGCCGCAACTGGCGCTCAGGTCATCGACTGGTCCTATAAAGCCACCTGCTGCGGTGCCAGCATCGGTATCGCTCGAAGGGAAATCGGAGATTCCCTGACAAAAAGACTTTTGGATAAAGCACGGCAGACAGGTGCGGAAGCCATTGTGGTGTCGTGCCCGCTGTGTCAGTCGAATCTCGATATGATTCAGAAAGACCGTCGAGAAAGGCCGATTCCGATATTTTACTTTACCGAGTTGCTTCGGTTGAGTTTCAGCTACAGTGGAAATCCCAAGTGTTTTAAGACGCATTTTGCGAATCCTGTTCGACTGTTAAAAACCAAAAGCCTTCTGTGATGATTATGGGATCTTATCTTAAAAATCCGGTGGGAAAAGTTATCGTTATCGGGGGTGGGATCGGCGGTGTTCAGTGTGCCCTTGATCTGGCGGACACCGGTTTTTATGTTTATCTTATTGAAAAATCACATACCCTCGGGGGAATAATGGCCCAGTTGGACAAAACCTTTCCCACCAACGACTGTTCCACCTGCATGTTTTCCCCCAAGCTTGTCCAGGTGGCCGGACATGCGAATATCGAAATTCTCACAACAAGTCGAATTCTCGAACTCAACGGAGATCCCGGTCGACTTACCGCCCTCATTGAAAAAGGCGCCAGGTATGTCAATGAAGAGAAATGTATTGCATGCGGAAAGTGTGCTGAAAAATGTCCCAAAAAAGTGCCGGACCCATTTAACGAAAAGCTGGGGATGCGAAAAGCGGCTTTTTTAACCTTTCCCCAGGCGGTCCCGTTAAAATATGCCATAGACGCCGAGCATTGCCTGTATTTAACCAAGGGAAAGTGTGGTGTATGTCAAAAAATCTGCCCGGCCGATGCAGTTGAATACAACCAAAAACCGGAGCGCATTCACATCGACGCCGGTGCCGCGGTGATCTCAACCGGGTTCGAACCGGCATTAACGGTCAAAGAAGGAGAATTTGGTTACGGAAGATATCAAAATGTTGTCACGTCTTTG
This sequence comes from Deltaproteobacteria bacterium, assembly GCA_019313025.1. The sequence continues at coordinate 2,339 of JAFDCA010000038.1, read as the reverse complement.
CAGTATGAACGGATGTTGTCGGCCACCGGCCCTTATGAAGGACATCTCAAGCGACCCTCTGATGGAAAAGTCCCTCAGAGTGTCGCCTGGATTCAGTGCGTGATGTCCCGGGACCCGGCCCGAAACCGTCCCTTTTGTTCGTCGGTCTGTTGTATGCACGCCGCCAAACAAGCCGTTTTGACCCGCACACATGAGCCGAAAACCCAAACCACCATTTACTTCATGGATCTTCGGGCCCATGGTAAAGGCTTTGATGATTATGTGGACCGAGTGCGTTTGAGTCATGGTGTGCGAACCCGGAGATCAATGATCTCTCAGGTATATCTGAATCCCGAAACTGAAAACCTGATGATTGAAACGTTTGATCATCATCTCAATCGAAAAAAGGAAGAAGAATACGATCTGGTGGTTCTATCGAGTGGTTTCAAACCATCAGAGGATTTTATGGACCTTTCCAGAAAGCTGGGGCTGGTTGCGAACCCTTATGGATTTTTAACCACCGAGTTTGATGAACCGGTTTCCACGTCCCGGCCGGGTGTCTTTGTATGCGGCGGCATTGAATCGCCCAAAGACATTCCCGAAACGGTGATTCAGGCCGGTGCCGCAGCGGCAGAAGCTTCCATCCTCATTCGTGAGGCCAGGCATACTGAAACGGCAGTGGAAGAAACGCTGGAGGAAAAGCCCATTGAAGGAGTCCCCAGAGTGGGTGTTTTGGTGTGCCATTGCGGTACCAACATCGCCGGTGTTGTGGATATACAGAATGTTCTGGAAGACGTTAGACAGCTTCCCCATGTGGTATTTGCCACCAATTTTATGTTTACCTGCTCCACGGAAACCCAGCAGGCGATTGTTGACCTCATCAAAAAGCACCGTTTAAACCGGATGGTGGTGGCGGCATGCTCTCCGAAAACCCATGAACCACTGTTTCAAAAGACCTTGAAAGAAGCAGGCTTAAATCCGTATCTGTTCGAGATGGCAAGCATCCGGGATCAATGCTCCTGGGTTCACGGAAACATCCCTGAAAAAGCCACCAAAAAATCCAAGGAGTTGATCCGCGCCAGTGTGGCCCGGGCCATTCAACTTGAACCGCTGTATGACAAATCCTACCCGGTAATAAATGAAGGGATGATCGTCGGCGGCGGCCTGGCCGGCATGACGGCAGCCCTGACCATTGCCGACCAGGGATTTCATGTTCATCTGGTGGAAAAAGGGGAAAGTCTGGGGGGATTTGCAAAGAATCTTAAATTTACACTGGAAGGGCATTCTCCTTTGCGGTTGGTCCGTTATCTCACCGAAAGGGTCACCCATCATCCCAACATTTCGGTTTATATGAACAGCACTCTTGTTTCTCATAGTGGGCAGCTGGGCGCATTCAGCGGTTCTGTTCAAAAAAAAGACGAACGAATCGACATTCAGTACGGAGCAGTGGTCGTGGCCACGGGTGGGCGTCCACATATACCCAAGGAATATCTCTACGGCCAGGATGATCGCATTCTCACCCAGGTGGCGTTTTCAAAGCGTCTTCTGGATGAGCCCATTTGGGCCCGTCAACTTAAACGAATTGTCATGATTCAGTGCGTGGGATCACGGGAACCCGATTTTCCCTATTGCAGCCGCGTGTGTTGTTCCGCAGCTGTGAAGAACGGCATCCAGCTCAAGGAAATGAATCCCGGTGCCCAGATTGTCGTATTGTATCGAGATGTCAGGACCTTTGGGTTTAAAGAGCTGTATTATCTTAAAGCCAGGCAAAAAGGCATCCTCTTTTTCCGATATATCCCCGAAGAAAAACCCTTGGTGTATGATGACAGTGGAAAATTGATCGTCGATTTTACGGATCGAAGCTCTCATCAGGATTTTCGTATGGAGTCTGATCTGGTGGTGTTAAGCGAAGGTATTCGGCCCGACGAAGGCGCACGGCAGATTGCGCGCCTTTTGAAACTGTCCACGGCTAATGAGGGTTTTTTTCTGGAAGCCCATGTCAAATTAAGGCCCGTGGAATTTGCCACCTCGGGTGTATTTCTGGCAGGCTTGGCCCATAGTCCCCGATTTATTGAAGAGAGCGTTACCATGGCCAAAAGTGCCGGACAACAGGCCATGAAAATTTTGTGCAAAGAGAAGCTGACGACCTCCGGTGCGATTGCCGAAGTCGATGATGAAAAATGTGCGTCATGCTTGATTTGTGTTCGCGTATGTCCATATGGCGCGCCGTTTATTAATGAAGAAGGGATATCCGAGATTCCGCCGTCGGCATGTATGGGATGTGGCATTTGCGCATCGGAATGTCCGGCAAAGGCCATCGAACTCAAGCACAGTACCGATGATCAACTATTGGCAAAAAT
>JAFDCA010000037.1 GCA_019313025.1 Deltaproteobacteria bacterium | reverse complement strand
GTCTCCAAATTTTTCATTTCATCTGTCTTTTCGTTCTGATCAACAAAAAACATTTTCTTAGCCAGTCAAGTTTCGAACGCATTTTTTGTAACATTATAACATTTTTATGTTATTATCCGAAATTGACGGTGAAGGATCATTGTTTTTTTACAAGGAATGGTGAGGCCAGCTGTTATCAAGATTTACTTGAATAAGACCTAACCAATTGACATCCGATAAGATTTCAGTTTCATAAATGAAACGAAACTTGAGCCGACAAATTATCTTATCAGTGTTTTGCAAAATCTGTTGAATGATGATATATTGGCCAAAAAATTGCATGCGGCATAAAATAGACAGATGACGAGCCAGTCGTTCTCGCGTTATGTTGAACCTCATATAACATCCCAATAGAACATCCGATCCAGGAGGAATATAATTTTAAATGGTTACGAACTTATTAGCAAAGGTATTTGGAAGTAAAAACGAGAGGGAACTAAAAAAGATTAGACCCGTCGTTGATATAATCAACGCTTTCGAACCCAAAATGCAATCCATGAGTGATGAGGAGTTGAAGGCTCAGACCCCATTATTCAAAGAACGTCTGAACAATGGCGAGTCCCTTGACGATATTCTACCAGAAGCCTTTGCAACGGTCAGAGAAGCATCGGTTCGTACTCTCCAAATGCGGCATTTCGATGTTCAGCTTATAGGCGGCATCGTTCTCCATCAGGGGAAAATTGCTGAGATGAAGACCGGTGAGGGCAAAACCCTGGCGGCAACCCTTCCGGCTTACCTAAATGCGCTTTCAGGCAAAGGAGTGCATATTGTAACGGTGAACGACTATCTTGCAAGGCGCGATACAGAATGGATGGGGCATATTTATAAGTTTCTGGGTCTTTCCGTGGGATGTATATTGCACGGTCTGAATGATGACGAACGAAACGCTGCATACGGTTCGGATATTACCTATGGCACAAACAATGAGTTCGGTTTTGACTATTTAAGAGACAATATGAAGTTCGATATAGAGACCATCGTTCAGAAAAACCTCAATTTTGCAATTGTTGACGAAGTGGACAGTATTTTGATCGACGAAGCCCGAACCCCCTTGATCATTTCAGGACCGGCTGAAAAATCGACGGAGCTATACCATCTGGTCAACGGTATTATTCCGCGTCTTGTTTCTGAACGTGACTTTACCCTGGATGAAAAGGCCCGCTCAGCGATGATGACCGAAGAGGGGATAGCGAAAGCAGAACAATTGCTTAAGATCGACAACTTGTACGATCCAAAACATATTGAAATTCTTCACCATGTTAACCAAGCACTTAAAGCACACACCCTCTTCAAAAGAGACGTTGATTATATTGTTAAAAATGGAGAGGTTATCATTGTCGATGAATTTACGGGACGTCTGATGCCCGGGCGCAGATACAGTCAAGGATTGCACCAGGCACTTGAAGCCAAAGAAAATGTAACAATCGAAAATGAGAACCAGACACTGGCCACTGTTACGTTCCAGAATTATTTTAGAATGTACAATAAGCTTGCCGGAATGACAGGAACCGCAGATACGGAAGCCGCCGAATTTAAAAAAATATATGACCTTGATGTTATCGTAATCCCCACAAATCAACCCATGATTCGAATCGATTATTCGGATGTGATTTATAAAACCCGCAAAGAGAAATTTGATGCGGCAATCAACGAAATCGTTGAGCTGAATAAAAGGGGACAGCCTGTTCTGGTGGGAACAATTTCAATTGATGTTTCAGAAAGCTTTTCAACCAAACTGAAAAAACGAGGAATTAAGCATTCGGTGTTGAATGCAAAAAATCATGAAAAGGAGGCGGAGATTATTGCGCTGGCAGGTCAGAAAGGAGCAGTTACCATTTCGACAAACATGGCCGGTCGTGGGACGGACATCGTTTTGGGGGAGGGCGTCACTGATCTGGGTGGCCTCCATATTCTCGGAACCGAGAGACATGAAAGCCGGCGTATTGATAATCAGCTCAGGGGACGTTCGGGAAGACAGGGAGATCCGGGATCATCACGTTTTTACCTTGCTTTGGAGGATGATCTCTTGCGGATATTCGGTGGCGAACGAATCACCGGAATTATGGAGAAGCTGGGGATGGAAGACGGAGAGCCCATAGAAAACAAATTGATCAGCAGGGCCATTGAAAATGCCCAGGCAAAGGTTGAGGGGCACAACTTTGATATTCGAAAGCATCTCTTGGAATATGATGATGTAATGAATCAACAAAGGGAAGTCGTTTACAGACAGCGCCGGGAAGCCCTGAACGGCAAAAGTCTAAAACCTGCCATCGAAGAGATGATTCGTGATATCGCCGAGGAGATTACATATGGCTTTACCGACGAAAGAACACATCCTGAAGAATGGAACTGGAAGGGATTGAAAAAGGCGGTATTTAAACAATTTAATTTTCGACTGGATGATATTGGTGATGAAACCATGGACGGCCTGACCCGGGAAGGACTGGCCCAATTGATAGCTGATTCCAGCCTAATCGTCTATAACGAAAAAGAGGCCTCCGTGGGATCGGAAGAGTTCAGACATCTTGAACGTATTGTTATGCTTCAGACGGTTGACAACCTGTGGAAAGACCATCTTTTGAGTATGGACCACCTGAAGGAAGGAATCGGTTTGAGAGGTTATGCTCAGCAGGATCCTCTCATCGTATACAAAAAGGAAGGTTTTGAATTATTTCAGGAAATGGTTTCCAGAATCAAAGAAGAGACGCTGGGAATTTTGTACAGGATTCAAATATCCGAGCCTCAAAATATTGTCGACTTACAACAGCCTAGTGAGCAGAAATTGGTCTTTTCCAGCGGAGATGAACCTGCAACTAAAAAGAATCCGGTTAAACGAGCCCAAAAAAAAGTGGGACGAAACGCTCCTTGTCCCTGTGGCAGCGGAAAGAAATATAAAAAGTGCTGTGGCAATTAGGAGGAAGAGGACAAATATTTCGATTGTTCTCTTTACAAAATTGGGCATCAATGATTATAATATTTATAAATAATCATTTTGTTGCAGACCTAATTGTGCAATGACCACATCATGGAAAATGATTCAACAAACGGATACAGCCCTGAACTGGAAGAAGATGTCATTTCTGAAGTCGAGGATGATATCGATGAACCTTCCATGTACAAAGTCCTCCTGCATAATGACGATTATACGACCATGGAGTTTGTGGTTGAAATCCTAATACTTGTTTTTAAAAAATCACCGGAAGATGCGGTGAGGATCATGTTGAACGTTCACCACAAAGGTATCGGAATTTGTGGTGTCTATACTTATGAAGTTTCGGAAACCAAGGTGAATACCGTTCATGCACTGGCAAGACAACACGGTTTTCCCCTGAAGTGTACAATGGAGAAAGAATAGATCATGATTAGCAAAGAACTTAGCGAAACACTCGGTTTTGCAGTAAGAGAAGCCAAGAGAAGACGCCATGAGTATGTCAGCGTAGAACATTTGCTTTTTGCCATTTTATACGACAGCGAAGGCATAGAAATTATTGAAAACTGCGGCGGTAATGTTGAAAGTCTGAAAAATGCTCTTGAATTATTTTTCAACCAGCAAATGGACAGCGTTCCGGAAGAAAATGAATATGTCCTTCAGCAGACCGTCGGGTTTCAAAGGGTTATACAGAGGGCGATTAATCATGTCCGCTCTGCAGAAAAGCAGCAGGTTGATGTGAGCGACATACTGGCTTCGATTTTTAAGGAAAAGGATTCTCACGCTGAATATTTTTTGAGTTCGGAAGGGATTACCCGTCTTGATGTTTTAAATTACATTTCTCACAATGTTTCCAAACCGATGGATAAGGGGTTGGATCCTTTCGTAAAAACTGACAAAACAGAGAAGAAACGAAAGACCGATGCTTTGGAAGCATTTACCATTGATCTTGTAAAATACGCGGCCTTGGGAAAGCTAGATCCCTTAATTGGAAGAGAACTCGAAATGGAGCGGACCATTCAGGTGCTTTGCCGAAGACGCAAGAACAACCCGATATTTTTTGGAGACCCCGGAGGTGGTAAAACTGCAATGGCCGAAGGTCTGGCCATTCGGATAAACGATGGATCAATTCCCGAGTTGCTCAAAAAAGTTCGTATTTATTCGCTGGATCTTGGCGGCTTGCTCGCCGGTACTAAATTTAGAGGTGATTTTGAGCAGCGTTTAAAAGGGGTTTTGTCTTCTTTGAAAAAGAAAAAAAATGCTATTTTATTTATCGATGAAATTCATACTACGGTTGGTGCCGGGGCTACGAGCAGAGGTTCCATGGATGCTTCAAATATATTGAAACCAGCCTTGGCAACCGGTGAGCTAAGATGTATAGGCTCTACAACTTACGAAGATTATAAGAATTTTTTCGAAAAAGATCGCGCCCTTTCGCGTAGATTTGAGAAAATCGAAATTTTGGAACCCCCTGTTAAAGAGACGGTTCAAATTCTAAAGGGGCTTAGATCCCGTTATGAAGAACACCACG
>JAFDCA010000036.1 GCA_019313025.1 Deltaproteobacteria bacterium | reverse complement strand
TTTCGCTGGTTTTTTTGGCAACGTCACTGACCATTTTGGCGCCGATGTTTTCAAATTTATCCTCGAGTTCAATCTCTTTGGCAACGGTGACACCGTCTTTTGTAACCTTGGGTGATCCCCAGGACTTTTCCAGCAGAACGTTCTTGCCCCTGGGGCCCAGCGTGACCTCCACCGCATCCGCCAGAGTGTTTACACCTTTTCTCAAGTGCTCTCTGGCCTTTATACTGTAACATATTATTTTAGCAGCCATGTTTAATCGCCTCTTTAAAATTTTTCCGGCACAACCAAGATGCCATTAACCGTTAGCCCCCATTTTTCCAGGTCAAACCATAACTCTTTTGTTTTCCTGTGGCTTTATTAGTTAACTTAAGCGAGCAATTTCATTGTTTCGCTAAAGATGATTAGCAATTAAAATGCCAATTTGATAACCTATTGAATTATTATGCTTTTAGTTTAATCTGAAGAATCAGAAAATGTTGTTTCTCTTTCATCGAATTTATGCAGCAGTAAAATTCTCGTCTCTTAATTTTTTATATCATTTAAATATTAGAGCAATATCTATAGGTTGGAATATGTTTTGGAAGGGTTCAAAGCGATCCGTACAATCTCCTTGAACCTTGACGTTTGGGACATCTGATGTCCGATTGATAAATCGGTCGAAACCGGAGTTGAAAAGCTATAATATTGTTTTAATGCATATTGTTAATTAAAGATAAAGGCACTGCCAAAACGATTGAATATTGAACGGTCTTCAATTTGGCAAACATCGGACTGAACACAAGTTTGAAAATAATATCTTATATATACACTTATGAGTTTAAGATTGGCATATAAATTGCTCTTATTTTTTACATGGAAAAGACGGAAACGACAACAATTCGGGGAATACTGATCCCAAGTGCATGGAATGAAAAGGGCGATGTCATTGCCCTGGCCGTCGCCACTTACAATGAAGAAAAATATTTGGTTTCAGACAACGCAATGGTTCCGAGGCTATTGTCTCTTATAAGAAAAAGAGTGATCGTCAATGGAATCGTCAATCGGCAAGACACAGACCGAAACATCGACATCAAGGATATTAGAATCGACACGTTTAAGCCCAAAAGAGAAAAGATCATGGAGTAAAATCAGTGAAGCTTCTCCGCCCTAAAGGACGGGGTATAGGGGAGCATTCCGGTCAAAAACCATAAATGGATTTAATTGAAACGGAACATAGCGGTGTTGTGGGCGCCTATTTTGCAAACAAGAACAGTTTCAGCAGAACCAACAAGGTAAATAAGAATACACCATGAGAAAATATGCAGGAATATGGGTAGATCAAAAAAAAGCCGTCGTTGTTATTAAAATGCGGCCTGAACAATCATACGAAGAAGATGCAGAAGTAATGGTAACTGAAATGGTCTCTGGGGTCGAACGAAAGGTGCGCCTTGCCGGTGGGGCACGGACACGTAATGTCCCATGGGGGCCTCAAGAGGTTGCCGTGGACAGTAAGATCGAATCCCGGCAAAAACAGCAACTGAGAAAATTTTATCAGAAAATTATTGAGTTTTTACAAAATGCGGACAGGATTTTAATCATGGGTCCAGGAGAAGCAAAATTAGAACTGAAAAAGGAAATTTCAAAGTCAAAAGTATTAGCCCCGAAAATCGTCGACGTTCAAACCTGCGATAAAATGACCAACAATCAAATCGTTGCCAAGGTTCGATCTTATTTCGACAATAAATAATCAATGTCCGAAGTTTGGGCATTCAATCGGCTGAATCGACGCCTGCTTTCACTAAAAGCGGGCGTTTTTTCTTGATTCGGATATTTATGTGTGCGAACTCATAAAAGTAATTAAAGATCCTCACGAAATCGAGCAGAACATCCAACAGACTTATTTGGTCATCGGAATTTAACATGAAGGACGTACTGATAATATCGACCCGTTCCAAAGTGATACGGCTTTTATCAGAAACCCTTTCCCGTGAAGCCTTGATAGAGGTTGCCGATTCGATCAAGAGTGCCCTCCAAATCCACAATCAACATCCTTACGATCTCATAGTCATAGATTTCGATCATCTCCAACCCACGGCTTCGACTTTAAATTTGAGTGAAATATCGTTGCCCTTTAAAGCGTCAAATCCTTTGGTACATTTTATTGTGATCACATCCAAATCCGCGATCCGGGAAGCTGTCAAAGCCATTAATGACAGTGCCTGGGACCATCTGACGCACCCCATTGAAGTGGAAGCGTTGGGGAAGGTATTCGATCTGTTCAATGATAGGACGGAGAAGACTCTGGAACTGGACTATTTACGCGATCGATTCTGGAGAGCCGAGTGGATGGAAATCATCCGTACACACAATCCTATGATGCGTAAGGTGTTTGAAAGTCTTCGATCTGTGGCACCGACCATCGCCACGGTGTTATTGCTGGGCGAAACAGGAACGGGAAAAGGACTGCTGGCAAAACTCGTTCACTGGCACAGCCACCGAAGTGAAGCGCCTTTTATTTCGGTTCATTGTGGTGCGATTCCAGATACTCTGTTAGAGAGCGAACTCTTCGGACATGAGAAAGGCGCGTTTACCGGAGCGGAGCGCAGGAAAATTGGAAAGTTCGAGATGGCGTGCAGCGGTACGATCTTTCTGGATGAAATTGGTACGATTACCGGGCAGGCACAGATCAAATTGTTACAAGTATTACAGGACGGAACGTTCAGCCGAGTGGGTGGTGAAGAACTACTGAAAACAGATGCCCGCATTATTGCGGCAACCAATGCCGAACTAAAGCAACTTACCGAAAAAGGCTTGTTTAGAAGAGACTTGTTTTACCGACTAAATACGTTTCCCGTTGAGATCCCGCCGTTAAGGGATCGCTTGGAGGATCTTCCCCATCTCATTGATATGTTTTTAAAGAATTTGAATGCCAAATACGGCAAAGGGATAAAAAAGCTTCATCCAGCGATCCACGAGGGGTTTAGAATCTATGATTGGCCAGGTAATATCAGAGAACTAGAAAATATCCTGGAAAGGGCATACATTTTAGAAAATACGAGAACGCTTAATCCTAAAAATTTTCCGACCGATTTGGTAATCGCCAG
>JAFDCA010000035.1 GCA_019313025.1 Deltaproteobacteria bacterium | reverse complement strand
GTCGTCCATGATAACACCCCCTTGCTGTTCTGCATCTGTTTCCATTTGGATATATTGAAGATGCAGTAACCATTCGTTCGTTGATCAATCACAGGATTCACCAACCACGTTTGAGGTACTAAAGCAAAATTACGTATAGCTTTCAGGTCAAAATGGCCTGATAATTTTAAGTTAATTATCATTTGCAGTTAGTCAAACCTAAATGGTATATGGGGTTGGGTAGAGGAACGAAACCCAACAGAAGACATCAAGACATCAGGATGCTCAACCCAACCTACGAAAAAACCGTGGCCGATCTTAAAACCAAGCCCAAATAAAGTCGGCCTCTGCTTGGCGCGGCGAAGCATGTGCGCAGACGGGCTGAGCCGCAAGGGGTGGCTCTCCTCGATCGGGGGGTGTAATTCAGGACCGTTGGTTATTGAAATATCTGCGACAGCTCGTCGTATACACCATATAGGAGACTAGTGTACTGGAGTGATGGAGTACTGGAGTGTTGGGTGCAAAAGCGGGTAAAAATTTGGTTTATATTCTTTCACCACTGTTTCCTGCAGGCGCCAAACAAGGTTCATTTTTTTCACTGCTCCATTACGCCATCACTCCAATACTCCGGATACATTTAACCTCCGCCTTCGATAAAAAGCGGATAACTGCAGTTTACCAACAGCAGTGATTTACATTCTCGATCGGGGTGTATTGGATATTTATGCTGCCGCCATTTTTTTTCATTATGTTCCTTCATGCCCCACTTGGCTTTAAACAAACAATCCTCGACAGAGTGACCTATACCTGAAAAGCCCTCCAAATCAGGGGAATAAAACCCAAAAAAATCCGGCTCCTCTGTAGCTTCTATATAGAAAAGCTTCAGGAAAACCCCTTTTCAATTCATATCATTGTATTATTATCCGGACAGCAATGATTTAATATTTAAGATGCGACCCTCGTCTTTTCTTACACTCAATCTAAACATCAGTAAAAATAGTATTGTAATCCTATTGAATGCTCAATTTAATAGTGATTTGATACTAAAAAATAATTTATTTGATAGGAATATAATCCTAAAAAAGGCAAAAAGGGCAAATCATGATTGATAATCTATTTGAGCTCAGCAGACTATTTTTAAGAAATTATAACAGACCATATAAGCGCTATTTTCTTCATCAATATCCGCTTGAAAACAGATTTTCGATTATTATCGGCCCGCGCGGCACAGGCAAAACAACAGCAATTATCCAGCACCTGCTATCAAAATATGACGATGATTTTTTCACGCGAAAGGTGCTCTATGTTCCGGTTGACCACTTTATGGTTGCAGGAAATAATCTATATGAAATTGCCGCAGAATTCCATAATTTGGGTGGCGAGGTTATCTGCTTTGATGAGATCCATAAATGGGTCAACTGGTCGGGGGAAATTAAAAGCATTTATGACAGTTTTCCAAAACTGCGGATCATTGCTTCCGGCATCTCCGCCATCGCCATTCAAAAAGGCAGTCACGATTTAAGCAGAAGGGCTGTTGTCTACCGGATGACCGGCCTTTCTTTTAGAGAATATATCGATTTGGTGCTGGACATAAACTCAGAGCCCCTCTCGCTTGAATCCATTCTGGAGCATCATGAAAAATCTGCAGTCAATATTGTCGAATCCGTGGAGCCCGTCGATGCCAAGATTCTTTCCCTGTTTAAGGACTATCTTAGATTTGGATACTTCCCGTATTTCCTGGAGTATAAAGATGAATCAATTTATCACATAACCCTGGAACAGAGTATTCATACAACCATAGAAAGTGACTTGTTAGCCGTATATCATGAATTAAGTGGACGCAGCATTCAAAAACTGAAAAAACTGCTTACCGTCATCTCTGAGTCCGTTCCATTTACGCCGGATATGAAGCGTCTTAAAAAATTAGTAGAAATCGGTGACGAACGGACGCTTAAGGATTATCTGAAATACCTTGAAGACGGGGGGACCATTATTGCACTCCCCAAAAGCGGCAGCGGACTGAGGGGGATGAGAAAGCCGGAAAAAATTTATCTTCACAACACCAATCAGATCTACGCAATTAGTGGCAGAGGCAAAGAGAATATAGGAAATATCAGAGAAACTTTCTTTGCCGGCATGCTTGGCGGGATACACCAGGTATCAGCGCCCAAGCGCGGAGATTTTTTTGTTGATGGCAGCTATACCTTCGAAATTGGGGGCAGAAATAAAGGTTTCGAACAGATAAAAGGTATCCCGGATTCTTACCTGGTAATAGATGATATCGAGACGGGAATCGGAAAGAAAATTCCCTTGTGGCTGTTTGGTTTTCTTTATTAGCCAGTGCTTTTTCGGGTTTTTATAACACGTCTTTATTTCCCCCATGGTAAAAAGGTTCGCATCACCCTCGATGTCGCGGAGGAGCTGGTCCGGGACATTGATCGAATTCGAGATAGCATTGGTGTGGATCGGGAATCAATAAGGATAAAGGTGATTTGCCGATCTACTCGCTCTGGGAGTCCGGTGGCCAGCGCGGTGATCAAATTGGTCAGTTATTTGGGGTAACCTATTTTTCAGTAAACCACGCGGTTAGGTCGCTAGAGACGCGGATACGGAATAATCAGAAGCTCTTAACAACATTCAATCGTCCTTATTCACAATTCAAGCTTTGACCCTAATCTTATTTCCATCTTACGCTTGATTTCAATCCTCGTTCTCGATAAACCCGATCTTGCGTTTTGCTTCGTCACTGTGGCTAACCAATTGGTCCAGGACGGTAAAGACTACTTGGAACTGTTCCTCGGTCTGGTTGCGCAGCTCGTCGAGCGCACGTTTCAACTCGGCGTGGTCAGCGATGACGTGCCGTAGCTGCACGAAGGCCCTCATGATTTGAATGTTGACTTCAATAGCTCGGTCGCTATTAAGAATGCCGGAAAGCATTGCAACACCCTGCTCGGTAAAAGCCATCGGCCTGTAGCGTGTGCCGCCCCTGTTTGAGGTCCCAAATTGGGATCTCAAACCTGCAAACTCTTGATATGATAACTCAAACATGAAATCATCAGGAAAGCGCTTGATATGTCTGCGCACATTGCGCTTAAGGATTCTGGTTTCGACATCGTACAGTGTGACCAAATCCCGATCCAGCAAAACTTTAACACCGCGCAGCCAATAAATTTTACTGACGATCTGCTCAATGGGTACGATGTCAACCATAAATAGCCTCGCTATAAAAATGTTCTTATAAATAACGGTATCGGTACTTTTGCGAGAGATTACGTAACAAACATCCTGTTTTCAGGCAACATCTTTTTCCGAAAACGAGGTGTTTTCCGTTTACATTTTCATTTAAGGAACTTTTATAGGTGGGATTTTGGAGCTAAATTTCAATGAGCTGTTCTATTTCAACAGGGGTAAGAAAATAAGCTATGGACAGCAATTTTTACCGAGCCTGGCGATGCCATCCGCATCATTTCGGTAAGACGCGCCAGAAACAAGGAGGTAAAGCTATATGAGCAGAAAGAAACTGGCTAAAAGTGTAAAAGAGTTTGATCGTCGATTCGACGAAGGCGAAGATATACATGATCTTATCGACATGTCAAAGGCCAAAATGATCCGCCACGGAAAAAAAGTGCGTATCACCCTTGATATCGCGGAGGAACTTGTCCGGGACATTGATCGCATTCGAGATAGTATCGGTGTAGACTGGG
>JAFDCA010000034.1 GCA_019313025.1 Deltaproteobacteria bacterium | reverse complement strand
TACAAACATAGATTTTTTTGAAGTTGTAAACAAATAGTTTGATTAAAATTGAGGGGAAGGTGGCCTACTGCCGTAAGGCTGAGTCCGGAAAGTTCAGAACGGGGATATTGCTGCAAGGCACCCATGAAGAAAATGTTCGATTCGTAAAGGATCTCATCCGCGCTTATCACTATCAGAAGAAGTAAAGAACGTTAAAACAAATAATTGCCCAATCTTATTTATCTTGCGGTTCATCTTCTGCGGTCTCGGCCTGTCCTTCTATCGAATCTCACGCCAAATCCCTCCGTGCTCAACCTGACTACCCAGCCTTTTAGTTTGACATCCTTTTTATTCTTATCTCCTGGAATGACAAGTTGAATCATCTGTCCTAAATAAAATTTATTCCTGGTTATGATATAGGCGCCGCCACGGCTTATATTCGTAATCAGACCCCTGTAGTTTTTACCTTTAGATGCGAAAAACATTACTTTACGGTAAGGTTTTCGGGGATGTTTTCGAGGATCTTTTTTTTGTTTGAAAACATCGCCTTGGGTGCTCTGTTGGGGAAGTTTAACCTTATCAACAGATTTTACCAAAGTATCGATTGGATTAATTAATTTAGCCCCATAACCGAACCGAAAAGAGGCGTTTTGTAAGTCTTTACGCCATTTTATTTCAACACGGATATAATTTTTTTTATCATTGATAGGAGATGTGGGATCTTTCAGGCCTATATAAATGTCCTCCCCCGGATAGATAATTTGATCGGATTCGAAATACAGCCCTCTCTCACTGAGATTATACATTTTGGCATTGTAAAAAATTTCAGGTAATAAATTATTATGCCATATAGCAGCCTCACGCCTTAAGCGTTTATTCTTTCTCTGATTAAATTTTAAGCCCACGGTTTACCTCGTTGCATTAAAGATCATCCAGGCGTTTCGCCGCAAAAGACCTTCAATTGGTTTCTGCTGAACAATCACAAGGATCTTCCTCCAGCAGCATTTTGACGGCCCTATACCGGAATATTTTTTTGGGTTAATGAAACCGGAAGTTCTTTTATTCTCGAGCTGTCGAGTCCTTTTTTGACAAGCGTGAGCATTTTTTCACACGCCGAATTCATCTCGCGCACCATTTCAAGTTCGGATGCCACCTCCGGCTTCAGCTTTATCGCTCTAATCCATTTCAATTTTTTAAGGGTAGATTCCGGGAACAGTTCAAAACCAGGGGGAGCATTTAAAATTGCGTCTAATAAGAGGAGGTTGCTCCCATCGAATAGTGAATTTCCGAAATGAGATCTAATTTGGGCTTCAGTCATGCCGAATAACCTGTCACGAATCTCTCTTTCGCGTAAGAATTTCAGCAGAGAGTTCTCATCTTTACCCGGCACAGACACACTCAATAATTTGGCTTCCAGCTCTTCATCCAGAGTAGCGTATAATCTTTTTGTCTTTATAACTTCAAATTGCCTTCCTGCATTTTCCAATACTTCCCGTCTGAAAGCCCGCTTGGCACTTTCATCAAGATTCAAATTATTTTCTATCAAGTCTATTTCCCTGTTGATAAAATTGATAAGCGTTTCAATATCACAGTATACTTGCTCGATGGAAGCCGCCATATCAACGGAAAGATTTCGCCGGGCTTCTTCCAAAATTTGACGGACTTTTGATAATACCTGCTCTAACATTATTTGATATCCCTTCCACCAATATTTAAAGCGTTATTCGTACCGACTTCATTTTCAACGCCTATCAACCTTTCTGCGATCCAGGCCGGTCCTGCGATCTAAATCGTATCTGCGCTCCCGGCCTGATCTTCTATTGAAACTCACACCAACTCCTTGCCGGCCCAAACGAACTATCCAGCCCCTGAGTCTTACACCTTTGTGAATTTTGCTTCCATGAATAACCAGATTGATTCTTTCACCCAATGAAATCTTACTTTCAGTTTCGATAAAAGCCCCCCCGCGGCTTATGTTGGTAGCCAATCCTTTAACATGCTGATATCTAGTTGTAAAAAATAATTGTTTTTTGCAGGATCTCCTTGGATGTTTCCTTGAATCTTTTTCTGCGTTCAAATTTTTTTTTGAAATAAAAGCGCCATATTTGATGCGGTTCTGTTTCCTGAGTTTAGTTATTTTACTTTCTCAGCGACCTTCGCAGTGAACGATTACAAATTTGCTTATATCTATGCAAAATTTATGCAAAATTCATAAAAATAAATTTATTTTTGATATTGGAAAAATCCAAAACGCTAGAGTCTGCAACTATGAAACTCGATTCTACCTTAAAACCATTAAATACTATTAAAATTTATAATGTTATGAGAAGACACGTTTCTACTGTCAGACATTTTGCACCTAAACCTGCTTCCCCGATCAATCAGTCGTCTAAATTTTAATTTAAACCTATCGATGCCTCTAAGTATTCGAAATAATAAATTATGAAATGGATTGGATACAATTTGTTTACCTGGTTACACAGGTAGAAAAACCGGCCGCGGAACTCATGAAAATCCTCGACGATATCCCGTTCATCTCGTGTATCGGGTTCAGCGAACAGATCACGGGAGAACCTGCCAGAGAATTGGGTAACAGGAAACTTATATTAAAACAGAGTGTTGAGGAACAAGCTGGCTGAAGTCATTCGCTCGGTGCTGGATGGGAAATAATGCCAAAGGCTTTCCGCTCTGCGTCAGAGGCTTTTTACTCAGAAACCTCAAGGCGACGGCCAGCCGGGGTCGTTGGTGATGACCGGGTCGTTGGGCCGAATGAAACTTAAATTAAAATGTTCGATCAAGGCGCTTTGGGTGTCTCCGGGGGCGGTGGCAGTCGTAAAGCCGAACAAAAACCGGTTAAACCTGTCATGATCGGGCTGGCTTACTTCAATGCCCTGCTCCAGAGGCAAATCCGCCAGGGCTGAATACTCGTATTTGATTCGGGTGTCTTGGAAAAATGTTCCTAAAATATCATTGCAGTCAGCCTGAGAACATTGCCGCATCCACAGCTGCAAATTATAGTCATAATTCCCCCCAGAGTTTTGAACCAGGCTGCGCTCGACTTCCAGGCGGATAGCCCACGGACCGTCGTTCAGCCAATTATTTGAGGGGGTTATATCCAGTTCGCTGTCTGTTAGAAATAAATTCCGTTCGTTTATCGGATCGGCAGATGGCGCGTGTCTGTTGTCGTCATAGGAGGCTGTGGAAAAAATAGGGTTGCCATTGGGCCGACACGGGATGTCAAGCGGGTTGCGGTCTGTCCAATAGACAAACTGCAACGTATCTTTTTCCGCCCCGTCGGGAAGCGGATCGTTGCGAGTATCCTGTCTCAGATTTGGACCGTCACAATAGTTCTTGACCTCTTCATCCTCAAAAATTTGATCGAAATTCGTTTTGGCATCAAACTCAACGGCCAGTTTTGGCGGCACGATGCCGTGTCCCCTGTTGTTATCCAGAAATGTCGTGCCGGCCGGATCTTCCCGACTGTCGCCGGCATACCCTAACAGTTCACTGCCCTGAGGGTCACCGCCGATCGAGGTGATGTCATTGCCATCGGTGGGGTCCGCGTTCATCATTGTGAAGGTAAATCCATCACCGTCTCCTGAGTAAGTCAATGTGAAGAATACTCGGATTCCCAGTCCGAATATACATCGACCTGTTGCACAAACATTGGTGTTGCCTCCGATAGATTGAGTTCCGGAATACCAGCCGGCCCCAAAATCAGCATCTATACCGGGCGTATGGCCGCCGCCGATATTGAGCAAGTCTGAATCCGTATCTACTGCTATAAAAGTCGGGTTTGTTTTCGGTCCGCTGATGTTGTCAGTAAATTCTCCAGGCTCGATGTCTTGATTGCGCGCCACTTGCGGTACATATGTTCCATCTGCAGTATTCCTTATTCGTTGATCATAAAGATTTACCGTATATTTTATATCATCACCATACGAAGCATTACCTGAGGTGCCGGTTGGGAGAATTACGTAGTTTTCCGGCGCCAGAATAGTATAATAGTTTTCAATATTTGTTGGTATCGTTACAGCATCTGAAAGCTTTGTCAGCTCTACTCTTTCGGGACCACTATCGTGATAAATGGCCCTCTCGTAGAACAATGCCTTATCCCTCAATACAACAGCACCATTTCTTTTAGGGAAAAAAAATTGGGCATCCGGTTCAACATCCAAAGACCCGCCAGCGCTTGGAGATTGATTGGGTAATGGTTTTACAGCGAGACTCACAATTACACCATTTTCCACAATAAAAGTGTCGGCGACAGTCATGCTATAGGAGTTGGCCCCATTTTTTGCGAAATTTTGAATTTTGGCAGTACTACTGTCGGAATCAGATGGGTAATATACAACGCCTGACGAATTGGGAAGCGGATCCATATTTATAGCATAAATGCTGTTAGCAGGCAGACTGAAGTTATCCGGGATATCACCTATATCGGTAAAGCGCTTGTTAAGTAAAATAGTGGGATTGTTCTGTGATGATGGAGTTGATGGTGATCTTAAGGAAATACTATAAATGTTAAATTCAAAGCTGTTTTCTTGATCAATTTCGTATTTGGTCTCAATGAGCGTCTTAAAGGTAACATCTGCAAATTCATTTCTTCTTAACTCACTCATTGCATAACGCGACCCCGATTCCGCCATACCATACGCCCGCCTGGCATCATTACGTTTAGCCGAGCTGGTAGTGGTAGTTGTAAACAAAGACACCATGGTCACGCCCAGAACACCGAAGATTAAGATTACAAAAATGAGGTATACCAACACACTGCCCTTAGTGGTCGTGAGAGCCCGGCATTGCCTCTTGAAAGCTTTAGGTATAAAATTTATGTCTTTGATCGTCTTGATAAAAACCTCATATCTGCGACATCACAACCTTGACTCCTAAAAATTAGGGAGCTCGCATTGAAGATTAATTTGCTATTTATCTTCAACCATATGTCTTGGTAAAATCCTAGTTCTGAACGATCTCCCAATTCCATTCTCAATCACCCTCACTTTGAATTCCACCTCAATGTAGGGAACGTCGTCTTCTGATCCATCACTGTCCAAATCTTGCGGGGGTGGCTTGTATATGCTGAACAATGGAATACTTTCTAATAATGTGTAATCAGTAGTGTTGACTCTAATAAAAACCGTTTGGTTTTCGTACTTGAGAGTCCGTATTCCGGTCAATTCTTCGCTTTTGTATGATAAGGATGTACTTGATGGAGTGCTTGTTAACTCACTGATATTCCGTAGCTCCAATGAAATTCGATCCAGAGCCATCTGGGCGTTAAGGGCGCCCTCGGTGGCGTTTTTTGTGTTCAGATAGCCGCTAAAACCGGTGTAAAGAAAAAAGGTGGAAAAAGACGCAATGATACCGACCAGGACAATGACTGCAATAAGTTCGATGAGGGCGAAACCTTGTTGGTTTTTCATGATAACACGGAGGTTGAACGGTTCAGGGTTCAGCGTTCAGGGTTGAGAAAAAACATAGACAGCTTGTATCAAAGGGATCCTGTCTTTATCTGGTTATAAAACCGCTTAGTTTAGCTAACAATCACCAATATACTGGCGGTTGGTTTGGATTCGTGCGGCTCTTGGTCAGAACTGCCGTTAAATTATAGCCCGGTGGTTCAACCGTGACTTTCAGATTCCTGTTTTCTCCGGAATTATCAGGCTGCTCAGCCCCGCTTGCGTCGAATACGATGTATTGCATGCTAACGGGCATGCCATAATCGGGATCATTTTCATAGGATGATTCAAGATCCACAATTTCTGACAGGGCATCATCCGGATTAGTATTTATTTTCCTGACATAATCAGCGATAATTTTCTCCAGCAATCCCTCGGCTTTGGCCTCTCCCTCCACCAACTCCAATGATCGCCAGCTGTCATTCAGGGCCGTTCCCATGAAGTGAATAAAAAATGCGGCCAGAATTCCCATGACGATGATGGTGGCGATGACCTCAATCAAGGTGAATCCGTTTTCGGAGTTATGCTCTGCTTTGGCGCGCTTCATTGGGTGGTGATCAATCCAGTTTCCGGAGTTATCATCAGATTATTTGGAGACGCCAAGTCGGTTATGGGCAATCCACTTGAAAGCGGGGTGTTAATAGATCCATCATAAGGTTTGCCGTATTTGTCAAAAAAAATCGTAAACGAGGTCATTGTTATAGAGTTGGGTGGAGAGACTTTGATTGCCGTTTCTCCGGGTAGCTGGACCTGATTTGATTCGGTATCCGCATCGTCGCCGGTAAAAATCCAATATTTTCCCGGTGAGAGGCCGTCGCTTTTACAACCCCAGACTTCATTGCTTTTCATGGCCATGGATTGGGCGTAACGGATGTGGTTTCTGATTTTGTCAACCGCTGCGACAAGATTTATTGGATCGGTGGAGATGGACCGCGTGAATAAGACTGCTGCAATGATGCCGATCAGCACCACAACAACAGTTAGTTCGACGAGAGTGAAGCCACGGTTGTTTCGGGTCATTTTAGTAACCATAGTCGCCGCTGGTGATGTCTACGACGACGCCATTTTCCAGTCTCAGGTGATCCATGAACCGGCTGCGGCCATGATTGTAGGTCCATTCTTCTATGATCACCAGCTTTTTTATGCGATACGGTCTTCCGTACCTGTTATCGCCATCCGACCGCATGTGATCATAATCATCGTAAATGCCGTAATAGCTTGGGTGGTTGCGGAATCCGTAGACCCGTTCCTCCTCCCAAACCTCGACATGATCCGGATAACCGCATTCAGCCAGCACCCTGGCCTTGAAATCGCCTTCCGTTATGAGACGGAGGCCGCACCGCAGGCCTGTCGCACGGGCATCGGTCAGCGTTAAAATTGATAAAGTTATCAAAAGGATAAGAGCGCTTCGGCTTGATTTCATTTGTCCATTTCCTTATTTGTAAATGGTTATCCGAAAAATAAGCATTGAGGCATCCCAGGGCAAGAAAACTTTCTGTTTCAGATTTCCGTCCTCGGGACTTTGCGTCTAGTATAGAAATATGCTAACTTTTGGTCAATATCCAATAAGCGTTTGTTTATTAGCAACGGCCTTAATTTAGACCCTTTTTGATTGACTAAATTCCAAGTCCGAAATATGCGCATCCGCCCGCTATTCAGGATATGGAGGTCAATGCAAAATAGGTGATCCTGAACCTTTGAACGTTAACGGAGGCCATCTATGATTACCCAGCCTAAAATAATCGCCCTCGATCAAATTGCCGAGGTGATCGCAGAAAAATT
>JAFDCA010000033.1 GCA_019313025.1 Deltaproteobacteria bacterium | reverse complement strand
CCAAAATATAGCAGTTGCCAAAAATATGTTCCGATCGAATGAATAACGGTCACGATTTACCGTAAGCCGCCGGATGATTTCGTTGAGGTCGGGAAGCTGTCTGGGCAAATTAGAGCGCGTTAAAGAGAACATCTTAGAAGCATTTCAAATTAATACATAAAGTCAAACTACTGAACGATATTCTAAAAAGCCATGGACATGTTCTCTTTTACGCGCTTTTGTTTGCGAGTTCTTGCAGATCTCAACGAAATTATCCGGCAGAGGAAACGGAATGTTATTCTGACAATAGCTATAGAGTTATTTTCAAAGAACAATCATAAAGCTCCACAAGATACCCGCACAGATTGCAGATCCGATAACACCGGAAGAGTTGCAGGCCATGGCATGCATAAGGAGGAAATTTTCAGGATCTTCGGACTGACCCACCAGATGAACCTCCCGGGCTGACCCCGGAACGGCGGATACGCCAGCTGCTCCCAGCAAGGGATTGATCTTTTCTTTGAGAAAAAGGTTCATAATTTTGGCAAATATGACACCTGAGGCGGTTGCGAGACTAAACGCAACGGCCCCGAGAATGAAAATTCCCACAGATTTTGGCGTTAGAAACACATCACCCTGGGTGCTGGCACCCACGGTCAGACCTAAAAATATGGTTGCCGTATCAATGATTGCCGTACGGGCAGTCTGGGCCAGACGATCGGTGACACCGCATTCTTTTAAGAAATTACCAAAAAAGAACGTTCCCAGAAGCGGTATGGAGGCCGGTGCAAGGAAGCAACACAGAATAACACCTATGGCGGGAAAAATGATACGTTCTTTCTTGGACACTTCCCGGAGTTCGGGCATTCGGATGAGTCTTTCCTTGCGATTGGTCAAAAGCCTCATGATGGGCGGTTGAATAACGGGAATCAATGCCATGTAGGAATAGGCAGCGATGGCGATGGGCCCGATGAGGTGGGGCGCCAGTTTGGCTGTGAGGAAGATGGATGTGGGGCCGTCGGCGCCGCCGATAATGGCAATGGATGCGGCTTCCTTGGGCAAAAACCCGAGGCCAAGGGCTCCAAGCAGCGTAAAAAATATTCCCATTTGAGCGGCCGCCCCCAAGAGCATCAGGCTGGGCCGTGCCAGTAAAGAAGAAAAATCGGTCATTGCCCCGAGGCCCAAAAAAACAATAGACGGATAAAGACCCGTGGTCACGCCGAAATATAAATAGTGAAGCACACTGTTGCTTTCATATATGCCCAGTCCGAATCCCTTGAAAAAGGGGACATTCCCCACCAGTATACCAAAGCCGATGGGAACGAGGAGTAGGGGCTCGTATTTTTTTGCGGTTCCAAGATATAAAAATAAAGAACCGACCACGATCATGATCACATTTCGGTAGTCGGCCAGATAATATCCGGTATTTGATAAAAATTGAAAAAGCAGATCCATGGATTAACCTTTATTCATTTTCGTTAACGGGATTTTTTTCAGGTGGTTTCCAGCTGAATACGCCGTCACCGTAAGAGACCAATATTTTTGCATCACGAAAGGCTGAAAGGGTTATGTGTGGATGTGGAAAATGGTTCTCCTTGGCAATTTTATATAGATCGGAAAGATAAAAGGTATCACCAATTTCTTCAATTAAGGGGTTATAAAGATCGACGATTTTATTAAGATCCGAAGGAAATTCTTTTGGCAATGCCGGTTCCGGTTGTTCTTTAAGCTCTTCGCTTTGGGGTATTTGGTTGTTGTTACTGAAACCGGTGTATTTTTTTTCCAAGAACAGAAGTATTTTATGAATTTGGGAAATTGCGGTGGACAGCACAACCAGTCCGGAAAAAACGATTAAAGCACCGGCAATGGCCATTGCCCAGCCATTATGTGTCGATATTGCATGAAATCCGTACAATTGATATCCCCCTTGTTCTAAAAAAACGATGTATTAAACCTAATTCGCATTTAAAAAGAGGTGTACACTGCTTTTTATTAGGCCACCACTCTCATGAAAGAATAACAACACTTTTTTTCGATCATACATCTTGAAAAATGTCAACAGTAAAGCGCCGTTTACTCGGTCATCACTTATAAGAAAAAAACAATTAAAGTTTCAATCAAAGATACCGATGACAATTTATTGGTGTGAGTACATTTTCAATGTAGATTCTCCGTTGTTGTCAAAGCAAAGAAAAATTCCGTTACCCGATGTCGAAACGTTGTAAAGATCCCGATTCTTCGGGTTTAAAACAAAAGGGCATGACAGCCCCACAGGGGGGCTGTCGAGGGTATCATTAAATCGCATTATAAATTATAATGGCAGAAAATTATGATGAGATTTTATGAGAATAAAGGAAAAGTTTTAGCGATAGTTGTGTCTGTGTTTGTGTTGATGGTCATATGTATCGCGGTTATTTTATATCATAATGAACAAATAAATTTTGAAAACATATCCATGCTAACACAAAAAAAGGATCACAATGGATCAAACTACATAAAATGCCAACTTTTTTCGAATCTCGGCACTCAAAATTATTTGACACTGGAAATGGCCATTCCTTATGAAAATAAAACACAATGTGACGATTTGACCCAAAATATAGAAAGAATAAAGAGTGACATGTTGACGAACATTAACCAAGAGGAAATGAAAAATTGGGTGAGGATGAGAGATTTTGTGGCAATAAAAGGAGAGCTGTTAAAAGTTATAAACAAACACACCAAACAACCCATTGAACACATCTATTTCGATTCATTTCTTTATCAATAATGATACGTTTTGGCATTTATACAACTCGAATACAATAAAGGATATTTTTTGAGACCTAAACGCTGTCTTCAAACATGGCGCAATGGAATACTGGAGGACTGGTTTTTAAAAGGTTATAGCAGTTGCCAAAAAT
>JAFDCA010000032.1 GCA_019313025.1 Deltaproteobacteria bacterium | reverse complement strand
TGGGTAATGTCCCTTTCATTGATGACCACCAATGAAAAGTTTCCGGCATCGTCAAAAACGGGTATGCCGGTACATAACACGGTTTTGTTCGTGTTCTTATTATGTTGCAGCTGGCTGACCGGTTGTTTGGTCTGAATCACTTCGTCCGTTACATAATCGCTATATAATCCGTCCTTGACGATATCGGATACCTTTTTGCCGATGATGTCTTGCCGCTTTATTCCGCCGAGTTTCTCTGATGCCCCATTAATGTTGATGACTTTACCCTCATTATCACATATCCAGATACCGTCTGAGGAGGATTCGAAAACTGTTTTGAACTGTTTGTCCAATGAATCGATCGATTTCAGGCTTTTGGCTGTAGTTTCAAATTCTTCCATGGTCAAAAAATTAAAGGCCACACCTTTGGCCTTGCGGTTTTCTCTGATTGGATTGATATTGACAACCAAATTGACACGCTTTCCAAAAATGTGACTCCCCGATAGTGGTTTCCCGGTTTTCAGACAATCGGCCACCAGTTTGCCGGTTTTGGGCATATGTTTCCATATGGGCGTGCCCACAAATTTTTTTCTACCGAATTGAAGGATTTCCTTTGCCCTTTTGTTGACGAAGGTAATCAGGCTGTTTTCATCAGTGGCAACGATACCATGATTGCTGAATTGGAGGATTTGGTGATATTCCTGATTTTGCATGCGCTTTTTTTTAAGGTCTGTTGTAAATTTGATGGACAGGATAGACAGGATATAGCCATGCTAAATCAACTATCGAGGATTATTCAACCAGAGCCACGCACATGGCGCCGATCCCCTCCCCTTTTCCGATGACTCCAAGTCCTTCGGTGGTGGTGGCTTTGATATTGACACAGCCGGGATCAAGGTTAACGGCTGCGGCCAGATTTTCCTGCATGCTTTTGCGGTATGGGCCTATTTTAGGGGCCTCAGAAAATATAATGGTGTCTATATTCCGGATGCTAAAACCTTTTTTGCAAACCATTGCACTGGTCTGGGCAAGAAGCGTTAAACTGGAGATACCTTTATATTTGGGATCGGTATCCGGAAAATGCAAACCGATATCGCCCAGTCCAACCGCACCCAGCAAAGCGTCGCACACTGCGTGAACCAGAACATCCGCGTCCGAATGTCCCAGCAATCCCTTTTCATAGGGAATGTCGGTGCCACCCAGCACCAGTTTTCGCCCCGCCACCAGCCGGTGGACATCATATCCTATTCCGGTTCGCATGAAACTATCCTTTGTTTCGTTTTTTCCGCGCCCAATCGATACACCCACATTGCTGTGGTTGGACAACCCCAAACTCGCGAGGGTGGAGAACCAATACGCGCTTTTTCATTCAAAATCAGGTTTCTCCGTAGAGGTGGTAAAGCGCCTAACTCCATTCATAATGTAACCTACAATTATCAAAGTTTTATAATAGCGTAAAGAATAAAACAAACCCTGATTCCTATCATAGAACCTATCTCAAGAACATTAATTTACGGTCAAGAGTGAGGCAACGACCGACGAAATGCGGAACATACAATATAGTTGAACATTTCGGGAAGGTCGATAACCACGCAATTGAAGGATGGATGCATTTTTAAGATAATCTATAGTATCGCAATTGATTTCGGAATGTTATATTCGATGCGCAGGTATAATATTTTTACTTGATCATTTTAGTAGGATTTACTATGATCCACGATTAATGTTCTCAGCTGATGTATCTCTCATGATTCGATTGATTCGCAAAATTTCAGCCATCACCTTCGCCTGCCTTTTGGTGTTAAACCTAGCGACCGGTGCCGCCGTCGTGGCCGGACACTGTCCATCCTCGATGGACAGCAGCAGCCCAATAGATATGGACCATTGCAACGGCTTGCTCAATTTTACCTTCCCCATACAGCGGTGCTGCGGGGAATGTAATGATATATTTTGCGATCTGATGAAGACTCCTTTGCAGGATGCAACTGCCGTTAATACATCCCCCCTTCAAGGAAGCTGTTACCCCATTTTCCTGGGAGCGGTGGATCCCATTGCTGAGTCCGGCGCCTGGATAGCGTTGTCCGAACCGAGGTATCTGTTTTCCGCTGAGCCGGCATGGGGTCGAATTCCCCTGTATATAGAGCATCTCTCCCTAATCATTTGAAGCCATCACTTGTCTGCTTAAACTTTTAATGTCTGTTATAAGGTTTTTTGTCCGAACAGGCGAAACCTATTCAATTTACACCTATTAGTTATTTTTGTAGTGGAGGTTTTACGAAATGAAAATAATCAAATGGATCGCATCAAATAAAATCCTCATTATTGCCCCGCTGCTGACATTGATTGCGGCGGTAGTATTCTCATACGCATATAATTGGAGTGAAGATAGAAAAACAAACATTGAGGCAGCACAATCCTACCCGACGCCCACAATAAAAACGGTTGACAAACAGCTGGTTGGAAATCAAGAGATCGCCCGGGCAGTTGACAAATCGTCTGTAACAGCCGAAGTTACCGCAAACACTGCCAAGGCTGTTTTTAATGTTGAGGGCATGTCGTGTTCCGGGTGTATTTCTACTATCAAATCAAGCCTGGCCGGATATGAGGGCATCCGAGACATCATCGTCAATATTTCCGGCGGTATTACCGAAGTTTATTATGACAGCCGCAAAATTAAAGATGTCAATCGCTTCGCATCATCCATCACAGCCAGCGGCTATCCGGCCACAATCAACCGGCTCGTGACGGCTGACCAGTTCAGAGAAGAAGAAGCCGCTGCATCCCAACGCGCCAAGTTTTACATTGCTTCTGTTGGCGGCTGGGATATCTCACGCGCAGATTTTGACACCGAGGTGGCCTATGCCAAAAATCGGTATAAAAAGGCATATGGACAAAATGTTTTTTCAGATGA
>JAFDCA010000031.1 GCA_019313025.1 Deltaproteobacteria bacterium | reverse complement strand
GCCCTTACGATTTTTTAATTTGAATTATATTATAAATTCTAATGTTTTGTCAATAATAATTCCTATATAATTTTTTTTCTAACACCTAAATGTAGTCTTTCATTATCCAGCCTTATAGTATTATAAATCGTCACCAAAGATAAACAGTCCAAAATCCTGAGGCAAAGATTTTGCAGCATTTATTCGGTTTTGGCGGTATAATCTAAAGTGCAATAGAAATAAAAAATGACTGGTTAGTTAATATTTAATGTTATTTTTAATACAGCTCAAAACTATGGCTTAAGATTTTTAAAAAATTAAACGATAAGGAGTATAAGGAGGTGAAGTTTATTATGTCAATTAAACCTATAACAGGATCTGTAAAAAGCTTATCTCCACCGTTTCAGGCAAAACTTACTCCAGGTCCAGACGAAACGCAAAAAAATGGTCAGATGAATAAGTCTAATAAATCAGCAAGTTCGTCTGAATTGGAAGAACTTTTATCGGATGTCCAGAAACATATTAACATCATGAATAATGTAGATCTGCACTTTAAAGTTCATGAAGCTTCCGGCCAAATTGTAGTAACTGTAACCGATGAGTCTACTGGTGAAGTCATCAGAGAAATACCGTCCTCTGAATTTTTAAGATTTACGGACGAATTTGGTGAAATTGTCGCCATGATATTTGATCAGAGAGTCTAAATCTTTCGTAATGTGATTTGTTGTCTGATAAATATCTAAAGCGAGAAGCTAATAAGTTCATAACACCTTTTATCCTATGGTGGATACATTTATTTATAAAACAAATGATTAAGCATCTAAAAAATCTGAAAAAGATAAAAAAAAAGTCTGCCATTATGAAAAATCTACCAGTTCCGAATTTAATCATTCCAAGAACGGAAGCTGAGAGTAAAATTTATAATCGAATCAAATTGGGGAATAAGTTACTTGGACTATCAATTTATAATGAAAACGAATTAAACGCTGGGAAGGCACAAAGAAAGAAATGGAATGATTATAATGAAGAGCTTCTAAGGCGATTATTTGATTCTGAAGCGGTTCTTGAAGATTACCTTAAGTCTTCAATGTATGACCCACCGGGTATGAAAGTTTCCTGGGGGCAGAAAATTTCAAGCTTTCATGAGGGTATCTCCAACAAAATCGAAGCACTTGAATCAATATTAAAAAGGGTTGAATTTATTCAAGAAAAAGTCATAATGTCAGAAACTCAAGAAAAAAATGAGCATATGATCTCAAATACTGTTTTTTCAACTCAAAATGAGGTTGATAAAGACAATAAATCAATAACCGAAAAATCCGAATTTATTCCAGAAAAAGTAGTAGTTTCTGAGACTTCAGAAGAATATGAGCCTGAAATTAGAGAAACTGTTTTTGTGGTTAATGGTGAGGATGATGAAGCTGAAAACTCTGTCGCTACGTTTATAGAAAAGTTGGGTTTAAAGGCTGTTATACTAAATGAGCAGCCAAACGCTGTTAAAACTATAATCGATAAATTTGAACGCAATGAAGCAATCTGTGATTATGCAGTGGTCATTCTGACATCAGATGACACAGATGTTAATAAAGAAGATGCAGAAGATGCGATGTTTCGGCAAAGGCAGAATGTCATGTTTGTGCTTGGGTATTTCTTAGGTATACTAGGCTGTAAGAAAGTTTCAGTAATCTCAAAGGAGGGCGTAGAAATTCCAAATGATTTTTTAGGTGTTGAATGTATATTATTTGACCCAGGAGTCGACTGGCAGCTTTCATTAGCAAGAGATATGAAATCTGCTGGTATCACATTTGACGCAAATAGAATTTTTTAGGCTTTTTTGTAGAATATCATATGATGCGCCTCATTCAGCCAACAGATAAAACACTTCTCCTTAAGTTTAGCTTTAGATAAATACTTTATGAAAGCAATATGTCGAAATTGTCAATTGTTTATCAGAAGAACTCCAAAAAATTTAGGATAAAATTTAGAACAAAAAAGGAGAATAAAATGTCCCGAATGCTGGAGTTAAAGGTTAGGTATAGTATTACTTTGATATTCTATGCTTTAGTGGTATTTTATGTAATTACTCCTGGAGTATTAGCAGAAGAAAAGTTGGAAAGATCTGGGTACTGGGGAAGCGTAGATTTCGGTGCTGGATTCGTTCAACGATCATTTGCAGAGATTGAAGAAGATGATACCAATTTTTTTCTTGGATTTGAAGGAGGATACACGATCAATCCTCATTTTCTGATTGGTGCTGAACTTAGCGGTTGGCTACTTGAATCCAGCGATGTAAATGATCCTTCTGAAGGCGAAGGTATAAGCCAAGTATTCCTTACTACACGATTATATCCAAGCACCTCGATAGGGCTATTTGCAAAAGTTGGAGGGGGTTATGTGAGTTATTGGAATAATCGACCTGGAGAACCATCAAGCAGAGACGGATGGGGTTTAACCTTGGGTGGAGGATATGATTTTCCATTATACGAAAATTTTGCTATTTCTCCATTTATTAATTATAGCTTTGGGGAAGCGGATGATCAAGATCACAATGTATGGACATTAGGAATTGGTCTTACATTTCAATAAGCAGCTTAAAGCAAATCCTTCCAATAAAAATCTAACCTGTCACAGGA
The DNA here is from genome assembly GCA_019313025.1 of Deltaproteobacteria bacterium. Next base: position 457 of record JAFDCA010000031.1, on the reverse strand, counting down.
CGGAGTTGACTTGACAATTGAATGAAAATAGACGGTCATTTCCTTTTGCAACTATCAATTTCGAACTATTACAGAATCTCAATATTTAATACAACGCTATGGATTGTTGAACTGGTATAGCTGGAGATACCTGCAATGACCCACAACTATCAAGTGCCTGATTTTCTTTTGATACCATAATACGATATCACAACCTGACCTAACCTTTTTGGTTTTGCGATAGATCAAAACTCGTAATATTTTTAACAACTTGTGTTTCCAGATATCAGAACTTTTAATGACGGTGTTTGAACCTGCTATGATGGCAAGCTATCTGTACTTTTTCATTTTTTATTCTTTAAAAAGGAGTCAAAATTCTGACATCGTTACAATTTAACGTCAAAACTTTGTAGTTTTATTATCCTGCCAAAACCCCACGATATAATCTTTAACTGTCTGTAATTAATATTATTTGCTC
>JAFDCA010000030.1 GCA_019313025.1 Deltaproteobacteria bacterium | reverse complement strand
TATTTTGAAAAGTTCAAAAAAGAAAAAGGGTAACACATTCCGTGCTACCCTTAATGCTCAAATTTCAAAATATTCAGCCACAAGCCCTTGATGTTGGACAGGCTGTACATCCTTCTTCAAATTCCAATGAACAATCAAATTGAAATCCAAATCCTGAAAAATCCACTTTAATTGGCTCCGCTTCTCTCAGAAAATCTTTATCAACAATAAATCTAAGTCCGTTTATATCGAAAACATCATCTGTATCTTTAGGCTCATCCAGAGCCATGGCAAGAGATGGACCTCCTCATCCTCCTGCATTTAGAAAGATACGGATTGGTTTGACCTTTCTATCTGTTAGGTATTCAGCAATTTTATCTGTAGCTGATTTCGTGACTTCAAGCATAGCATCCTCCTTCTCAGAAGTATCTGTATGACTGAATAATTTTAAAACCTAAATGAAAATAGCTACAGTTATTGGATCTGTCAATTTTTAGTGAAATAATTCCTAATTTTAATAATTGTCGGTACGTTTCTGTTAAATGACAAATTATGAGCTCAGATAAGGCCTTAAATCCTTTTCGAGCGATTTTGGATCGAAAAACTGTCCACCAACACTGTGATCGATGATCCATTTTACTGTGACGGGTGTTTGAATTTTTGTTCTCATTGGATCGTCTAAAGTGAATTTCAATTCAACGGTATCATTTCTGGAAATATAATGTGGCTTAAGACTGGCAAATCTGATTCCGCCCAATGAAATATCCTCAATGTTTATTTCTCCTTTTTCATCTTTTCCCTGGATAAAGTATTCACCATCAAGCCAGACTTTCTTTCGGTGATGCTTTCGAAATTCCAAGGTAAGCCGAAAAACTTCACCACATGAACATTTGGCCTTCAATCGTTTATGAGTATTCTTGAAATCCGTGACATCAATATTTTTCTTTAATCCGCATTTGGGGCAAATTATAATGGCTTGATCGTTTTCGTGTACATATACTTTTTCCATTTATCAGCCTCGTTAGTTCAATAAAAATACAAAACCCCAACTCTGAAACATGGAGTTTTCGGGCCGTAATTAATATCACAGATTATCGACACGCTTAGAAATTCAGATAAAATGCCAAATCCTTTTCATATAAATTTCTTTCATTATATTGTGCGCCAATAATGCGGTCATCGACCCAAATAACTTTGACTATTTTGCGGATTTCTTTTCTCGACGGATTATCAAGTTTAAATATAACTTCCAAGGTATCATCTGGCGAAATTTGATGTTGCATCAGACTTTCAAAGCCTATTCCAGATAATGAAAGATCTCTAATGATTATCTCTCCTTTTTGTCCTTTTCCCTGAATATTGTATTCCCCGGATAGTCTAACATTCTTGCGGTATTGTCTTCTATATTCGATTGTGAATTGAAAAATTTCGCCACATTTACATTTGGCCCTTTGGGTTCTTTGTGCATTTTTGAATTTCGTTGCATCTATATTTTTATCAAATCTGCATTTGGGGCAAATGATCGTCGCTTGATTGCTATGATCTATCCAAACAATATTCACAAACTTACTTTCTCTTTTACCTGTTTCAGCGCAACAGCCAAATATCAACTAAACCGTTTATTTTTCTTCTTACCGTTTTTCTTAAATTGGCCTGGCGGATATTTGTGTTTGTGTTCTTCGTAATAGATATAGGGTTTATCGGCATCTGTCTCAATGTTAACATGATCGCCAAGCCCCACTTGTATAGTATGAGGTAACGATACGGAGATCCGCCAATTAGATCCTTCAAGGTAGAAATATAATTTTCTATACGCATCATAGTAAACGCTGCAGGCAGGATAATACCGATATTGATATTTAGCCCGATATCCATGGGCCGGTGCGTGAGGAGGTGGTCCCCCTTTTGGGGCTTTTTTAATATCATGCGGATGTCCACTGCCTGTTCCTTGGCCCCATTCATAACCCACTGTTCCACTGGTGGTACTACATGCGCTGTAAGAAAATAGAAACAAAATAATAACCATAAGGAACATCATTGTATTCAGAGTTCTATAATTCATCTCAACTCTCCTGTTATTTTTTTCAACCATTTATTCAGATATGCAAAATTTAAGCCATCATGCCGATATGGAAAATATGTATATATTTACAGAGAGTTCTGAATAATAGAGTGGTTGTTGAACTAAAATGATATGATAAATATCGTCAAATTAAACGACACAATAAGATTGGAGTTTTTGAAAGGGGAAAGATAACGTATGAATTTATTTTTCAAGACCGTTTAAGGATGGAATTTTGGACTCACATGGAACCCCGGTTTGACAAAGCCCACACCCCCCGCGACCGGGAAATCCATAATTATCCTTAACATATTCCGCGACAATATTTTGGAGATAATTATTACACTTTCGTTGATTTTTTCACCAAAAATTCGAGCTCTGATCCAGTCTTCATTAGGGATCTTAGACGCTTTTCGATGACCTGCTTTTGTAATATCGGTTTGAGGTAAAATCCAGCTAATTACTGTCAATTCATCAGAAGAGAAAGATAACGTGGGGTATATTTCTGAAAAAATTTCTGCGGGAATCCAGTGAAATTCACCTATGTGGTTTTTGAAATCTTCATAGATGGCGTCTGCTCCATTTGAGAAGCCGACCATTGGTTCTTTCCAGGCCTTTTTTAAAATCCAGTCCTTTTCATTTTTTTCACTCGCAAGGCTGTTATAGGGGGAGTTATTAATGAAATCCTTAATTGTTTTCACTACCCAAGCAGCTGTACCATTCTTTAAAGTTTCAGAGTTCATTTTTACAATTTTTCCTTGGCTTTAGGAATTCGTCGGAATACTTTTTCAAAGGGATTTCGATTCAAAATACTATTACTGGGAATTTATTTTTTCGGTAAGGTTTTGACAAACTTTTTGGCCTCAGACAATCAGTTCAGCAGTTGGTGGGTTTAAGTATATTAATAAATGGCCGGTTAGACTAGATTATTTAGGTTCATTAGCCAGGTTGTATACTCCTTTTTCTGTAAGTGAATATTCTTTTCCATGGAGAGGATCAAAAGAATACGAAGCAATCAGTTCTCCCCTGCATAACTCATCAAGACCTGCTTGCACGTGTATTTTACTGAAAGGTAGTGAACGAATGATAAATTTTTCCCACAACTCTTTAGTATTATTGCTAATATAAAGTTCTAAAATGTTAACCGCAATTTCAGAGAAATTATCTGTCAATAATGTTCGAGGAAGCGACTTGGTTTTATTTTTGTATTTCCTAATAGTTTCTTTTAGAATTGTATTTTCATCATTTAACTCTTTTATTCTTTGTTTAAGCAACTCATTGGTCTTTCGCAAAGCATCATTATTATCCCTAAGCTGAACAATGTTTTGATCTTGTAGTTCATATGCGTGTTTGAGCATGTCGAAATGGGAGGCATCAAGAACTTTTCCTTTAACGGCGTCGAGTACATTTAAAATATCCATTTTCTGTCCTTCAAATGTGGCGTTCAAGGGCAGCGAAGCTGCAAAGACTCGCTGCCGGTTGGACCCAAAAGTTAGTTTTTGATATCAAGAATATACTATAAAAACCTGGCTTTTAAAAGCCTGTAATCACATGCCATTTATTGCTTTATGCCTTTTGAGGAAGCCTTAATGCATTTATAGAACCAATTCTGTATTAAGTTTAAAAAAATACCGATAAACTTACAATTTTAAATCTAAATCTCCGACTGCTTCTATTTTATCCGGCTGCCAGAGGGGATGGTCGTCTTTGTCCACCAAACGGGCCCTGACACCTTCGACATAATCGGGATGATTCAGAATAAAACGCGCTGCCGAGAGTTCCGCCTGAAAGACGTCTTCGAGAAGGCGATGTTGGTTGTGCCGTAAAAGTTTCAGGGTTACCACCAGTGCCGTGGGAGATCGCTCCGCCAGTCGTTCAAAGACCTGATCGCAAAGGTGGGTTTGTATACTGCATTGTCTCAGTGATTTTATGATGTCCATAAGAGAACTTTTTCCTTTGAAATAGGTGGCCACCCATTGGTCCATATCAGTGTTGGCGGTAATGTCCATTTTAAAAAATGGATCAAGTGTCGAGGCCAGATGCTTTGCAGCTTGGATTCTCGAACTCGGCAGATTTTCCTCATATCCTTCCAGAATTTTTATCAGTTCCGGCAGTTGATCCGATGACGTCAAATGGGTTGCAAACCCCACACGCACGGTTTCGGCGCCCTTCATTTCATAGCCAGTCAGTCCCAGATATTCGGGATAACCTGCCGGGCATTTGTCAAACATCCAGCCGGTTGAGCCCACATCCGGGAAAAAACCGATTCTGGTCTCCGGCATGGCCATACGGGTGCGATCTGTGGCCACTGCCATGTCGGCCGAAGCAGCCAGTCCCAGTCCGGCCCCCATGGTAATGCCGTCGGCAAGAACGATCACCGGTTTGGGAAACCGATGGAGTCTTAGGAGCATATCATACTCTTGTTTCAGAATCAGATCTGCACTCAAAGCGCTTTTTTGCTGTATGGCTCGGGCCAGTGCCTTGACATCTCCACCGGCGCAGAATCCTTTCTCACCGGCGCCATAAAACAGGATGAAACGGCATCGTTCGTCGGCCTCTATTTCGTCCAAGATTTGCTTGATTGAACGAATCATTTCAAGGTTAAGGCTGTTCAACGCGCGAGGGCGGTTGAGCACGATGCTCATCATCCGTTGCTGCCGACGAATCAGAACTTCTGATTCTGGCCGAAGGATTATTTCATTCATTTCGGATGAGCTCCATTTAATCAGATAAATAGTACTCTATGGTTGAAACAACTCTAATTTTTTTAATGTGAGGATTATTTTTGTCCCTATTATTAATTGAAAATTGCCCTTGTCTGGCCTTTTTTATTTTTCCCAACTTGCTGTTAGAATCCTTTGCGAATTTCTCGGCAACTTCTCTTGCTTTGGTTGTGGCCTCTTCTACCATGATGGGTTTAATCTCATTCAATCTCGTGAATAAGTATTCTGTGGAATTTTGATACCCATAACCTGTAAAGGCGATCCCTTTTTTTCCAAGTGCGGCCAATTTGTTCATTGTAGCTCTGACATCCTTAATCTTCTTCGAATAGACTGTAATTGTTTGTGTGGCGGTATATCTGAATTCTATCTTCGATTTTTCATACCCTTGGGAAAGTTTATCCATAATATTGGGAGGAGAGATGGTGATTTCTTGTTGTTCAAACCCATTGTTTTTTAAAAAACCGATGATTTTATCGGTATCTTTTTCAATGGATGCATACAAATTGGCTAAATCATTGTTTGCGGATGAAAAATGGATCGGCCATAAAGCAACGTCAGCAGGATATTCTTTTTCCGAAAGCCCTTTTACGGTGACGGTACGTTCAAACGCTTTAAATTTAATGAGACTAGACCCTAAAAAATAGCCCAATAAAGCCAAGCCCAACAAAATACAAACACCTAATATCAATGCGCTTTTATGATTTCCTTCCTGCATGGAATTCTCCTTGTTTACATGGTGACATGTCGCTTAAAATTCAGCCGATTATGAAGAGCGCTTTAGTGTTGCCGTGACAAGTCCGGCGCAAATAAGTGCGCTTCCGCCGCCTCGGTTTAACCACCGACGTACTTTTGAATTCTGCAATTTATCACGAAGCTGACCGGCAAAGACTGCATATAATGCCGAATTTAAAGCTGCGAGAAAAAGGAACGTTGTCCCTAAAAGTAAAAGTTGGGGAAATGTTTCACTCTGGCTAATGATAAACTGTGGCAAAAATGCGACAAAGAAAGCAATGCTTTTAGGATTCAATGAAGTCACGAAGAAGGCGCTTTTAAATAAGGACCGGTTTGAAGTTTTCATTGCCGACAAACGGATGTTTTGCTTATCTGAGTTTGATCGCCAAAGTTTGATGCCAAGATATATGAAATAAACAGCACCGATCCACTTCAGTGCGGAAAAAAGTGCTGAAGAGGCTGCCAGAACCGCACCAAGCCCCAAAAGAGAAAGTGTCATTGCCGTAAAATCACCAAGTGTTACGCCTGCAACAAGAGGGATTACTGCCTTTCGTCCATGAGATATTGCCTGGCTTATTACCAAGAGGATTGTGGGGCCCGGAATGACCAGGACGATCGTTGCAGCAAGAACAAAAGCTATCCAAACTTCTAAGTTCAAAAAATCCTCCAAGACAAGGGGTTTGTGTGATGAGTTGTAAATAAGCCCAACCCTTAATAACCAAGATTACCAAATTCTATCAAGTTGAGTCAACTTGATCATCAATGTCCTGCATTAGCCTCTATAAACTCTAAGAGTGCATGGTTAAACATGC